>DHLT01000032.1:12280-12590 GCA_002405405.1 Ignavibacteria bacterium UBA4661
CAAAAGAGTTTTTGCAGGCACTGCCCGAACGCTACCGTGATGGCTTAGCAGTGGAGCTTGCGCTTTCGGAGAAATATTCAACTCTGTGCGACATTCCTACTGACAAAGAGCGCAAGGAATTATCGGGACGCACATACTTCGATACATGGCGTTCCTGTTCGGGGGCACTAACGATGCAGTCGATTGTCCCGAATCCTGTTCGGAATGGTAGTGCTACAGTACAATTCAAATCAGCAGAACAACGCTATGTGAATGTTGCTATTCATGACATGACAGGTAATCGCGTTCTTGAAATACTGCATGGTGAAAG
>DHLT01000032.1:12729-12995 GCA_002405405.1 Ignavibacteria bacterium UBA4661
GTACAAGGTCAGCGCGATGTGCCGATGAATGTGTCGGCACTTCGTTCGGGAATGTATATGGTTGTGATCACTTCCGATCGTGGTGAACAAGTCGTGAATCGCATGGTGATCGAGCAATAATTTTTACAAGTGTATCATTGTTGTGCAAAACAAGACAGGTTCGTCGAAGATATCTTCGGCGAACCTGTTTTTATGTTGGAGTTGTTTGAAAGTTCTTGAAAAGTCGAATTGTAATTCGATGCTGTCATTGCGAGCCGTTCGCTGAG
>DHLT01000032.1:13127-21045 GCA_002405405.1 Ignavibacteria bacterium UBA4661
GTCATTGCGAGCCGTTCGCTGAGCTTGCGATGCACTGAGCTTGCCGAAGTGTCGAAGCGCGGCGTGGCAATCTCTCACAGAGTAGTTTTTTGAGATTGCCGCGCTTTGCTTTACATCCCGGCGAGCTCGATGTACGCTTCGCTCGCAATGACGAACAGTTGATTTTTGTTCTCACGCAACCCCTCACCACGCCAACCAAAGCGCGAGATAATGCCACACCCACAATGTGCCATATCCGCAAAGACCAAGGCAGCCCATCAACGTGTGATTGTGCCGATACGGTGTAGTACGTGGCATAAGAACTAGCGCAACAATAGTCGGTAGAAAGAGCAGTGTTTGCGCGATTGCATAGTGAGCATTCACCCATAACTCGACTAATACCAACACACTGGTTATACACGAAACACCATAAGCAACATGGTGAAGTTTACCAAAGCGTCGGTGGGTAAAAAATGCTACAATGCCAAGGCACAAAGTGGCAAGGTAAGCACTCGTGCCGAGGAGTAAAATGGCGTAGTGGTGAAGGAAAAAATGATGGCTCATGATATCAGGCTCCGCATTGAGAATATCAGTGAGCCATAAAATCACGAAAATGATATTCAATGCGCCCGTCTTCAGTAAGTTCTGTTCGGCAAATCCCACGCACAGATAATTCATTGAGAATAGTTTCTGCTTCGGCAATTGAGAGACCTGATTCTAATGCCATGACGGTTACCGTGACGATTCCTTTCGACTTACGAGCTACTTCGAGTGCAAGTCGTTCAGGATTGGGCACCGCCGTATAGCTGCTATTTCCCATCGACAAGATGCCGATCTGTCCGGCGATTTTCAGAGCCAATTCCTGATTGACTTCGCGTGCCATGCGCCCTGCACGAAACATATCACGTATCCAGCCGACCATAAGCAAGCCACCGGTGAAGAAGTACGCAACCCCCATGCCTGTCTGACCCAAATAAAAACGATGCAAACCATACACTCCTCCGAATACTGCCAGCAAGGTCGCAATGAGTGGTTTTTTGCGATTTTCTTGGTACGCATAAAGAAACTCTTCTTTTTGTGCAGGTGTCATATTGGCAATCAAGCCATGCACTGTATAGAGTTCGCTTCCTTCGAGGGAAGCAAAGAGTTCTTGTTGGAGATTTTGGAGATGTTGAAGTTTGTTTGACATGAAAGATTGAAAGGCAAAATGTGCTAAGGAATGCAAAGTGGTTAAATAGACAACACTACGCACGAGGAATGGGATGTGCAAATGTACACAAAATGCAAATCCAGAGAAACCTCATGCGTATGGGTAGTACACTACATTAAAAGCGATAGCCAATACCTGCTGTTACATGAAGATTGCGTCCCAATATATATATCGGTGTGGCAATGATAAATTTGCCGATATGGACTTGCGGACCAAAGCCAAGGGCAGTTGAAAGAGAGTATTTATCGAGCAAAGGTAGGTCATTCTCACGAAAATTTATCCGTAATGATGGTAGAACACCGACAACAATGCGGAAGTTTGATTGCTTCCAATCGAAGGTAATACCCGGTCCTCCAAAGTTAAGAAAAGCATTATACTGATTGGCACTGGCAATAACTGATCCGCCGACCGTAAAATCGGTGGTTTGGGCTAAGGAGGAGTGTGGAGAGAATATCGCACCCATCATGAACAGTGTAAGAACCATCAAGCGGATTTTCGTAGCGTACGAAACAAAGGAAAAACGACGGAGCATAGCGCAAAGAGAAAAGTGTGGAGAAGAGGAATTGTACGTACAATAAAATACACGGCTTGCTCAAGATAGATAACAAGGAAATAGTATCAAAGCCAATAATCGTCTTGGGGCAAAAACTAGACTCAAGGTTATATGGGATAATCAATATCTTCTACATGAGGAATCCATAGGTGCTTTGTCAAATTTACTGCATCGCCAATGAATTCTATACCTTCTGCTTCAAGGAGTTCTCGCATAAGGGTTGGTGTGGCAAAATGCATTTTCCCGGTCAGTTCGCCATTCCGATTGATAACGCGATGAGCAGGAACATCCATTAGGGTATGTGCAGAGTTCATTGCCCAGCCGACAATGCGCGCCGAACGCCTTGCTCCTAATGCTTCGGCAATGTGGCCATAGGTGGTCACAGATCCCATCGGAATTCGCCGTACAACAGCATATACACGTTCGAAGAAATCATCGTGCTTATGAGGCTGAGTTGGGAGGATTGTTTTTGTTGGCTGGTTCAGTATTGTTTTCTTGAGCTTGTGTGGCATAATTCATCTCCCACAAAAAAGCATATTTCAAAAAAAAATAGAGAATCGCACTCATAGCAATAATTAAGCCGCGTGTGCCATCAAGAAATCCGCGCTCAAGGATATAGCGGCGGACGAAGCCGGCTAACGGATTCAGCACAAAATTATACCATTGTACTTTTTTACCTCGAGCATAGTTCAGTTCTGCACCAAGTCGCGCATAATGTATGGTCTTACGAAAATGTTCGGCAATGTTAGGATATGAATAATGCCAAATATCACCTGTAAGACTACCCACATCACCAGAAAAGACGAGTTTTTCATGCACAACATCAGATGTCCAGTGGGGTTGGGCAGATCGGTGAACAAGTCGTATATGCCAGTCGGGCTGCCATACATGATTGAGAAACTTCCCGGCATAGAATGTTCGCATATTAATGCGATAAGCAGGATGCCGAAGAGGGGCTGAAAGTGCAGTACGGATTGAAGAACACAATGCCGGAGAGACAACCTCATCGCAATCCAAAAAGAGTATCCACTCTTGTGTGCATTTTTCTAAAAGTGATTGCTTTTGTTTGCCGTACCCCTTCCAATCTTCTTCATAAACCTGTGCTCCATATTCTTCTGCAATAGAGCGCGTTGCATCAGTAGAGTGTGAATCAACGACAATAATCTCAGAAGCAATGCTTTCTACTGCACGAAGTGTTGAGCCAATACGGTGCGCTTCATTGTATGCAATCAATGCTACCGAAAGTGGAAGTCGAGCATTCGTGTTGTTCATGATGATCGTTATCGATAAAGATTGCTTGCCATGGTATGCACTTTCTCAAGGATACTGGTGCGCTCTTCGGTTGTGAGAGAGGTCGTTGAGAAAAGTGTTTCAAAATGACGTGTACGAATACCGCAGAATTCTAATGTTCCTTCGCGAAGTGGTCGCTCAATAACATCATGAATATTCAATTCGTCATGGAATTCCTTAGAATTTCCTGCTGTTTGAAAGACAATTGATTGTAAATGTGTGAGTAGTCCTTTGCCTTTTTCAAAAGCAAAGCCATACTGTAATGTGCGGTCGCACCAACCTTTGACAATTGCCGGTATAGACCACCACCACACTGGGTGAAACATGACTATGATGTCTGATCGCATGAGGTCTGCTTGTTCTCGGGCAATATCGTCCGCCATGTCGCCTTGAAAACGTTTAGCAAGATCATTGTGCGTTAACTCCGATGACCATATACCTGACTCTACCATCTCGTACAAGTTCTTTAAGAGTACCGTATGACCTTTACGTTGTGCAGTTTCAACGAAAGTAGTACAAAGTTCTGCAGTGAAACTTTGTGGATCATCATGAGATTGAGGGTGTCCGTAGAGAACATACAGTGTCATACAACAAGAGAAAAATGCCAGAAATTTAGTTGCTTCGTGCACCCTCACGAATCCATGTTTTCATGCCGTCGATATGGTTGCTGGTAATGCTCGCCTGAAAACTTGGAGGATGGGGGATACTGCCATCCATAACAAGTGTGAGTGTACTCTGTTGTGGGCGACCTGAAAGCACTAAGCCCGCTGTTGAAAGTATGTCGGTATAGCTTGATAGTCGAATATTACGTGCTGGAGCAGTACCATGGCATCCACTGAAATTACATGATACATTCATTAATGGCAGGACATGTTGTCCGAAGCTAACATTTGACTCCGGAAAAACAATTTGACGGGGATCGGTTATAACACCATCTGCGCACGAACTAAGCCATGCACAGGAAGCAACAATTAGCACTACACGAAGAAATACTATCATCATACGACCTATTTATTTTTTCGCATTGCGTGTCATGTATTCAACAGCCAAACCCCCCATACTACGGACACCGGTTATTAGAGTAGATTCATCAACATAGAAAAATGGCGAATGGTTAGATGCGGCATTATTATCGACCGGTGTTGAAGCGCAAAGAAAGAAGAAAAAGCCCGGAATAACACGTTGGTAAAATGAAAAGTCTTCTGCGCCGGTTGTTTTTTGACCAACACCGACATTATCTTTACCTGCGATTGCTTGCAAGGTTTGGACGGAGAATTCCGTTAAAGCGGGGTTGTTATTGGTTACCGGGTACTGACGGCGAATTTTCACATCGGCACTTGCCCCGCTACTTTTTGCAATGAGTTCGGCAGTATTTTTAATGCGAGTGTGAATGCTGTTTTGCATAGCATCATCAAAGGTGCGAATAGTGCCCCACAATTCTACTTTGTCAGGAATGATATTACCTCGCACACCACCATGGATCGAGCCAATCGTAATCACAGCAGGTTCTTTGGTTAGATCGGATTGCCGACTGATAATCGTTTGTAGTCCTTGAATGATCTGTGAGGATGCAACAATCGGATCAACACCACCCCACGGACGGGCACCATGGGTCTGTTTACCACGAACGGTGATCTTTAATTCATCGACTGCTGCCATGAGCGGGCCTGAGCGATATGAAATTTTTCCTGCTTCCAAGCCGGCTGAGACATGGGTGCCGAAAATAACTTCAGGTTTAGGGTTTTCTAAAACACCTTGTTTGACCATGAGTTCTGCTCCACCTTCTTCGCCTTCAGGAGTTCCTTCTTCTGCCGGTTGGAAAATGAACTTTACAGTACCCGGAATATCTGCTTTCATGCCTGCGAGAATCTCTGCAACGCCCATAAGCATTGCAACATGTGTGTCATGTCCGCAAGCGTGCATGACACCGACTTCCATATTGTTGAATTGTGTTTTGACTTTTGAGCGAAACGCAAGATCATTGTCTTCAACAACGGGAAGAGCATCCATGTCAGCACGAAGCGCAACAACAGGTCCGGGCTTGCCACCCTTGAGAATGCCAACAACACCATGTACAGCTACGCCTGTTTGTACCTCAATCCCGAGCTTTCGTAGATGTTCTGCCACCAATGCTGCGGTACGTTTTTCTTGATTGGAGAGTTCAGGAAATTCATGAATATCACGTCTCCATGCAACGACCTTCGATTCGATTTCTTTCGCTTTGCTGTCGATACGTGCTTGCAGGGGGGAGAGTTTGGAAGATTGTGCGCTCGTGGCACTCGGTATAAAGAGTATGGTGCACCATACAGTAGCAACAACAAGAATACGATACATAAGAGTAATAGAAATGTTGATAGGAAAAAATAAAAACAACGAAATCAGCAATAAAGAGGTGTGTTAGAGAATGTCTCCAAGGGTGGTTTTTTTTGTTATGCTGTTTGACTTTGCTTTTAGCATAATGTCTTGGTAATTCGCCGGATCGGCAAGAATAAGTTCAACATCATTATCGCTAAGATAGGGATAAGAATTTTGGATTACCTCAGTCAGCGCTTCTTCAAGTGCTTTTTCCTCATTGCGTACAGCACGAAATGCTGTCTTACCCGAAATTTCATCTTCCCACATCCAACCTTCACTATCATCGTCAAACCATGTTGCTACACCGATATCGGTAGCAATTCTACGAAGTAATGTACGCCGTGACAGTGGCTTTGCAACCTTAGGAAGAGAATGTTCGGGCGGGGATACGGGTGTAGGAGGATGTAAAAACTGTTCGCGAAGCTCGTCCGGTAATTCGCTTGCCAAGTTTTGTAACTCTTGCAATACGTCGTCCGGCAATTCGTGTCCATCAATCTCTTGCAATGTTTGTGCATCAAGTTCATCAATTGGCAATTCAATACTCGGCAGGTCATCTGCGGTAACATCTGCACTATCGATTGATGCAGAAGCCAAAGGGTTTGAAGCCAGAGGGTTTATGGCATCGTCAATACTTTTGTCATTAGGTTCTTGTGATGAATATACTTCAGATGAGGGTCGCTGAATGCGTTTACGTTCTTTCATAGTCTGTTGAGCAAGATGTTGTTGGTCGAGAGATGCTTGAAGCTGTTGAGAAGATTCTTTTTGTGAGAGTTCGTGCGTATTTCCAAAGAGAGAAAGTTGGAGGGTGTGGGAATTTTTGTGCTCTGTAACCGATTGCTGTATTACTGTCGTAGAGTGCTCTTCTATTGCGTCAAACATTGGAAGCTGATTTTCCAAAACATCATTATCCTGGTGTAATGTATGAGTTGATTGTAAAGAAAAAGAAGAAGCCATAGCAGACATGTGCGACACGGGTATGAGTCAAAGAGATAAAGACAACGAACAAGTAGAGAAGAAATTAAGACACAATTTGACTGCACATTGAAAATTGGTGCATTGTAAGACAAAAATTACGAGATAGCAATATACTCAATACTCAAAAACGAGGAATATGTTGAGAAATGAAAAGTCATTGAAAAATGAGAAATCGGAAAAAGAAAAAGGCGGATATTTATCCGCCTGATAATGAAGTCTGTGTGAATACGTCATCAACTTATTTTTTTCCTTCAATCTCATTAGCGATTGCATCGGCTGAATATATAGTGCGGAGTGCTTCGATGATGAATCCCGGATGAACAGACACAGTGCGATTTGCAGTGCCTTCATACACGAAGCGACCTGCAAGCGATTCAATATTGCCATCGAAGACCAAGCCGACTAACTCCATATTTTTGTTGATGACGGGAGACCCTGAGTTGCCACCCGTAATATCGTTGGTACTGACAAAGTTGACCGGTGTTGAAAGATTTACTTTCGACTTGCCTGCTTTCCAACGTTCAGGAAGATTAAAGTCATGGGTAAAATCAAATGCTTCAGCGCGATCGTATAGCCCATAGAGTGTTGTTTTATGCGGAGCGATTGTACCATTCATCGGGTAACCTTGTACCGTGCCATAGGACAATCGCAGAGTAAATGTAGCATCGGGATAAGAGTTTTTACCGTAGACGGCGAAGCGTGCTTTTGCAATTTTTGATAATGCTGCTATACGAGGTGCATTAACTTCACGGGCGCGTTTTGCATTCAACTGACCGAGCGATGGTGAAATACGAGTGAGAAAAGCAAACATTGGGTCGGTTGAGGTCAAAATTGCTGATGAACCTTTCTCGATCAATTCTTTGCGAAATTCCAGGTCATGCAGGCGTGAGGTTCCTGCAGTTTCTTTGGCAACTTCGCTTGGGGTTTTACCATTCAGAGCCACTTTTACAAAGGGATGTTCCGTGCCAAGTTCTGCTTGTGCAAATGTCAAAAACTCAGCCATGAAAAATTCCTCGTGGTCTTGATAAATCGGTGCCGGCGAGAGAATAGAAAACTTTAATTGCTCAAGCGAAGCGGTATTGCGTTGCGCTTCGGGTTTGCTGAGTTCTGAACCATAGCTTGCAATCATGCGAGCCATTTGTAGTACTTGAATAGGAGCATTGATGAGCGTTTCTTTAAGAATGCTTTTTTCTACTTCATTAGTTTTCTCAATAGTGCTCCACGCATCACCAAACTGTTGTTGCCATTCTGCATTAACAAGTTTGCTCCGAAGATCATCTTCGTTTTGTTTGACTTTGTCCGCAATTGCTTTGGTTTTCAGAGCAGTGAATTCCCCTTCGCTTGCTTTTTTAGAATTTTCAAAGCCAAAGATACGATCATTAACTCGGCGGAGATTCTCGGCACTTTTTGCTCCGTATTTACGCTCAATATCAATCATGGTTTGAAGGAATTTCAGTCGCCATGGATAAGAGAAATCGCGATTGAATTCAAATTGCGAATAAGTGTTCAGGCGATTAGTCGAACCCGGATGCCCTGCAACGATAACAAGTTCATTG
>DHLT01000215.1:0-5239 GCA_002405405.1 Ignavibacteria bacterium UBA4661
CTTTTGTCAAAAGTTCACTGCAATGAAGCAAAACTTTCTCCTTAATTTTTCTGCAAGTTAATCAACAACCTGTGAATTGATTGCTTTGCTCTTGCTCCAACAATTTACTTGCATTCATTTCTTGTTCTTATTTCCCCATGACTCATCTGTCCGATTCGCTGAATACTCGATTTGGCAACACAACGACACGAATACTGACAGCACTTGTTGGTATTCCTATCATCATCGGCTGTACAATAGCAGGCGGATGGTGGTTTTTTGGTTTTGTGCAAATCATTACCTTACTCACACTGAAAGAGTGGTTTGATCTGAGTGTACACAAACAAGCTCAGCCACTACGGGTACCGGCATACATCGCCGTCATTGCACTTGGACTGATCTTGCATTTACGTTTACCGTTTGTATATGGTTTACTCTGGTGTATCGGCACGACGATCGTGATTATTGCTCTTGAGTTATGGCGCAACCTGCCCAGTGCAACACTTAATAGCGCTACAACCATCTTCGGTTTAATGGCAATCGGCTTATGCCTGCAATGTTTAGATAGTATTCGCAATTTTTTTACGGCACCATTTTTTGTATCGGCACCTCTCAGCATTCCTCTTACCGACACACATAACACATTACTTCTTGCAGGTATGTTTAGTGCTATTTGGATATGTGATTCTGCTGCATTTTTTGTTGGTAAAGCTATCGGCAAACATAAGCTCTTTCCTCGTGTCAGTCCTAAAAAGTCATGGGAAGGTGCGGTTGCAGGATTCATTGCATCAGCAATTGCATTTTGGCAATTTTGCCATGCGTTTCTCCCCATGATACCAGAAATACATGCTGTAATACTTGGCGCAAGCATTGGAGTTGTTGGACAAATCGGTGATCTTGCAGAATCTCTCTACAAGCGTGATGCAGGCATCAAAGACAGTTCTAACCTCATCCCCGGTCATGGCGGGTTTTACGATCGCTTTGATAGTGCGCTCTTCGTTGCACCGCTCATGTATATCTATCTTGTATTGCTTTTTGGTATCCGGTAAACCTTTCTTTTTTCCCGCATTACTGTATGATCATGACTTCAACATGTATTCGTATTCTTGGCATAGCACTGTACGCACATCATGGTGTTTTCGATGCAGAGCAAGAACTTGGCGGTCGTTATGAAGTTGATGTTGAGCTTGTCTATGACACAACACAAGCCGAACGATCAGATGATGTCCGCGATGCAGTGAATTATGCATCTGCCATTGCACATATCACCCATGCGTTCACATCAGAACGTTTCCGTTTACTCGAAGCTGTCGCCCGGCATGTTTCTGACCATCTTTTTGCAGTATTTCCTGCACTCATGTCAATTACTCTGCGGATTCGTAAACTTCATGTGCCGGTATCAGCAGCATTTCAAGCGATCGAAATCGAACGGAAAGCTCTTCGTGCAGAACAGTCGCTCTAATACATCTACATTGTTTGTCTATGTTTGACCACATTGCTCTTTTGGGTCTTGGTGCAAATCTCGGCGATCGACTGGCTACGCTTCAACAAGCATGTACATTGGTTGCAGAACACTCATCATCTCTTATTGCTTCTCCTATATATGAAACTGCCCCGGTAGGATTTACTGATCAGGGAGCTTTTTTGAATATGGCTGTTCTTGTCCACACACCATTAGATGCTATGGCTCTTTTTGCACTCTGCAAATCGATTGAGCACACCTTGGGGCGCAAAGATCGTCCTCGTTGGCATGAGCGCGAAATTGATATTGATGTCTTGCTGTTTGATGATATAATTCTTAAGTCTGAACAGTGCACGATTCCTCATCCTCGCATGCACGAGCGACGATTTGTCTTGGAACCCGCAGTAGTCATAGCCCCATTATTGCGACATCCAATTTTTCAGAGTACTCTCCATGATCTTTTGATGCAGTGCCCTGATACCAATGCTGTTGTTGTACTTCAAGATCAGGTTTCCCCATGACAACCATATTTGTTATCAGATACAACTACTTTCTTTACGCAAAGAGACAGCATGCACGACATTCTTTTAGTACATTACATTTCATATCATCAATGTGTTAAAAGTTGCCCATTCTATGTACAGCTTGTCATTGTGTGTACAAATAATATTTTCTGTTACAGATTTTTCCCATTGTAGACTTTTCTCCCATGTTGAACGACACATTCTCCTCTTCTCCGCTTCGTTATGTTGCCATTGAGGGCGTTATTGGTGCAGGTAAAACAACTTTGGCAACCATGCTTGCCGAGACACTCATGCACCAACAGTCTTCAGCCGGGGAACGTACAAGTGTTCGTATTGTCAAAGAGCAATTCGAAGAAAACCCCTTCCTGCCCAAATTTTATGCAGAACCGGAACGTTACGCTTTTCAAACACAGATTTTTTTTCTCTTGAGTCGCTATCGTCAGCAAGTGGAACTTGGTCAATTCAATCTTTTTGAAACAACCATTGTGAGTGATTACACTTTCTATAAAGATGAAATTTTTGCTCGCTTGACACTCACCGACTCCGAACTTGGTTTATATCAACAGGTAGCATCAGCACTGAAAACAATGATTCCTAAACCTGATTTGATCGTGTATTTGCAGAGTAGTGTCGAGCGTTTGATGGCAAATATCTCACAACGTGGCAGAAGCTATGAAAAACACATCAGCGAAGAATATATCACGAAGTTATACAATGAGTATAATCGTTTCTTTTTTGATCATGTTGATACGCCTGTCCTCATTATTGACACGACGCGACTTGATTTTGTGAAAAATCGTGCTCATTACGAAGAATTAGAAAACAAGATTTTAAGCCGTATCCCTCATGGCGTGGAATACTTTATTCCCCCTCTTTCAATTTTTGAAAATTAGCCTTCGGTTTGTAACTTCGATTACACCGAGTCATGATAGAGTATAACACTTTACCCTTTGCATAATTTTTTGCTTCACTTCTTTCGTTACAGAATACAATGGGTGCGCAACATCAAGAACTTACAAAAGCAGTTGGCTTATTAGCAACAGTAGCTCACGAAAAAGGTGAGCAGGACATTCACTTCGTATTGAGTTCATTGTACTATGCGCTTCACACGGGTACTATTGCTCATTTGGAGCAAGTCATCGAAGAGCAGTATTTGCAGCAGTACGCTGAACACCTACAAGCGAGTGTCGCAGAGTAATTACGCCATGCGAGATATTCGATACTGCTTGCATTGGCACAAAGAGGGGCAATAACGTATGGAAGGCATATCGCATTCTGATGCTTCATCGCATACAGCCGAACAATTTGGTGTTTATGTGCATGTACCTTTCTGCGAAAAAAAGTGCATTTATTGCGACTTTTATTCATTGGAAACAACACATCACATCGAACATTTTGTTGACACACTGATCGCAGAAATTTATCTCCGCGCCACAACAACCCCGTACAATCGCACAGCACAGACGCTTTTTTTTGGTGGTGGTACACCATCACTACTTTCTGCGGGGCAGATGGATCGTATTCTGACAGCACTGCGAGCGACTATTACCTTCGCACCAACTGCTGAAATTACAATAGAATGCAATCCGGGTACGGTTACACAAGAATCACTTTCTGCATATCGGGCACTCGGCTTCAACCGTTTAAGTTTTGGTGTGCAATCATTTTTTGCGGACGATTTACAATTTCTTTCAAGAATTCATACACCGGATCAAGCGGAAAAGGCTATTAGCATAGCACGTTCCGCCGGGTTCGATAATGTTAATCTTGATTTAATGTTTGCTCTTCCGCATCAAACATTTGAGCGGTGGGATACGAATCTTCGTACAGCCCTTGCACTTGGAACTGACCATTTATCAGCATACAGTTTAATTTTTGAAGAAGGTACACCACTCAATGCCATGAAAATCAAAGGGCAGGTACGACCAGCTGATGAAGATCTTGATGCACGGCTTTATGCGCATACCATAGCTGTTCTTGCGAAGCATGGCTATATCCAATACGAGGTTTCCAACTTTGCCAAGTCCGGCAAAGAGTGTCGTCATAATTTGGTGTATTGGGAAGGTGAAGAGTATGTCAGTTTTGGACCTTCAGCACATGGATATCTGCATGGCGAACGCTACGGAAATGTTCGCAGTTTAAAACGCTATACCGATGATGTTCGCGCCGGCACTCTACCCGCCGTAAAACAGGAAACACTGGGTGTGCAAGAGCGTATGACAGAGCGTATTTTCTTAGAGCTTCGTGCCAAAGGCATTCGTGTACGAGAATTTGAACGTGATTTCCATCGCGACCCACATGCTCTACTCCAGCCTATCATCGATAAATATGCCGACAAGCATCTATTTTACTTTCCCAACAACCGCATTGCACTGACTTCGGCGGGCTATGCTGTATGCGATGAATTGACGACGGAAGTCCTTGTCGCCGTGGAAAAAGAGTAACACACAAAAGCCCTTTCTCAGTATCGAAAAGGACTTCTACACTTCTTAAATTTTGAGTATACTTTCTCACTGTTTCACGCGATGCCATCGTTCGGTTTTACCTAACAGCGGAATGCCTACATAGCCCCGTACTTTCAGCGTATGCTTGTTGTCTTCCAATTCCATTTTACATTTATAGGTATCACCATCTTCGGCACTATATATTCGTCCTCCCGACCATTCGTCATCACCATCAAACGTAAAATTTGTCAAGAAGAGCATATTCTTCAACGGACGATTGCGCAGTGCCGGATCAGGATTTTTTCGATCTGTTTTTGTTTCAAATGTCGAAGAGCCACCCCAAATCAATTTACCTTCATACGTACCATTAGCGGCACGATAGATTTCAAATTTAGCTTTAGCAGTATCATGAGCTTGATCTCGGAACCAAATACCAACAACATCATCGGCTTGAAATTTTTGAGCAAGCAAATCGGGCACCTGCGCGCCTGCTATGAGAATACTCACAGCAATCGATATAATAATGCGGTATAGCATAACAACCTCTGTACATGGTGAAAATAGTGAAGAGTAGTGATTATTAATGATGCAGTAGAAAGGCTCTCGAACATATAAATACTTTTGGCAAGCATCGCATTTATGTGGTATCAATTTACAAACTTATAGCATACATCATATAGAGGTGATACAATCTATAACAACTTCGCATTTTTAGCGCACAGCCACAACAGCCAGCCCAAGCAAGAGTAACATAACATAGTCGATATAGACGAAGGAGCAACAAATTTTAGAGCCGTTCCCAGCGATTGCTTCGGCTCTATGCGCATTCC
>DHLT01000215.1:5353-8853 GCA_002405405.1 Ignavibacteria bacterium UBA4661
TGCTTCGGCTCGATGCGCATTCCCTCGAAATTGACAAAAGAGAACATTTCATCAATAATTAAATGTACTACAAAACCAATCAACGCCGATGAGGCAACAACATTTTGAATTGTATTTGGTGTATGCCGATACGCCAAATACACCAATGCCGCCCACAAAAAAGCCATTGGGATACTATGAAAAATTCCCCGATGAACAACTATCTTTTGCATGAGGGTTCGCAGACCATAACGTACGCCAGCATAACCACCTAAACCTATTACGAGCATTCGCGAAGGCGACATCATAACGCCACCCAACGACTGAATCATCATCACTGGCAGAATAATACTCGCAATGCCAAACATCATTTCATTGGGCTTGCTTTGTTCTGAATCAATATCCGGCAATAAGCTGCCGACACAACAGAAAATACCTGCTGCAAGCGCGTCTTCTATTGACAGACCAAACTGTGCATACGCACCATAACCGCAAGTCCCACCTGCAATGATTCCTCCGGAAATATGATGAATAAAATTACCCATGACAATCGCTATGCAGGATCACCGATAATAGCTTCTGTAGGATGCCACGCATACATTGCCATACGTACATCAAAGATATCCTCTGCACGGAAGATTTGTTCGTAACCATCCAGAGCTTCAACAACTTGCACAGTACCCCAACATCCACCAGTGTATTTAACAATATGCGCAACATACAGTGGAGTATCACCTTGTACGACCACATACTTGCTTCCTTGTTGTGGAGCCGATGCTTTCGATAATTTTTCATGGCGATGGCGCGCCGCTCTATGCGATACCACACGCTCCTGCTCTGTTTGCTCTAATAATGGATGCTCTGTAATCATAACATGATAGAATAATGAATAAACAACAGTACAAGTATTCAATTAGGCATTATACCAACGACATCGCCCGATACAATTCTTGGGTCAGTGTCTCGGTCAGGACATCACGACGATATTGTTCGACAACCATAGGATTAGGCTTGGGTAAGACACCACGTTTATATGCCTCATATAAGTTCAGAATCGCTTTAGAAATTGCCTCGACATCATGAGGCGAGGTCAACAATGCCGCACCATAGGACTCTGCCGACTGACGCAATGCTCCCTCGGGAAGCGAAGCAATAATTGGTTTACGAGTACCGAAATATTCGTACAATTTACCGCTTGAGATCGTATCAGCATTCTTGGCGTACCCGACCATCATCCACAGAGCATCACTCATACGCAGAATGCGAAGCGTATCGTCATGATTTTGATAGCCATGATCAAAGATATGCCGTTCTAATCCCAATGAGCGTACCAATCCTCGGTTTTCCTGACGGAAATGCCCCACAAAATGGAGTTCAATATCATGAGCGATGTTTGGGTGCATTTGCTTGATTTGTGCAAATGCCTGTAGAAAATATTGTGGTGTTACAAAGTCGTAAAATATACCTGCATAGGTTAGCCAAAACTTCTCGTTGTTTTTAGGCGGCACAGGTGTCTCCATGTCCTGCGGATCAAAACCATGCGGTACAATCGATATGCGGTCAAAAGACATCACATCATGATGATGATACAAGATCTTCTCTTTCATTTTACGATTGGTCACAACCACGCGATCGGCTACTTTCAAGACACTGCGCTCAAGTTTTTTGTGTTTCTCCGCATGATAGAGCGATGGATACCGTATGAATTGATTACCATACCACAAATCACGATAGTCTACGACCAATGGTGTACTTGACTCCATACGCAGTTGTGCCGCAGCAACCGCCGCTGAAAATGGTGGCACGCTTACATAAATCACATCAAATTTCTCCCGTTGTAAAAGCGAGCGAGCCACAGCATATGCCTGCTTCGCCCAGCTCATTTTATTATCGGGGATATACAATGTATTACTCACGTATGATGCCGTTTTACGAAGCCATTCTGCCGGCATCTGCATCGTCTGCGATCTGCCTTTAGCTAAACGTGCATTGATTTCGTTGCCCGATGTTCGCAGGATACGTACACCGATTGCCTCTGCTTCGCGCAAAAGCGATGTGTCATGAGCATAGTACGCTGTTGGTCCTGTGGTAATAACTGTTGGCTCCCAACCAAAATGGGGCATATATTTCACGAACTTTAATGTACGCTGAACTCCGCTTAATCCCAGTGGTGGGAAATAATATGCCAAGACTAATGCCTTTCGTTTTGCACTGCCTGTAATTGCATTATCTATCAGTGATTGATATTCAACTTTCATGATTGCCCTTTGTCATTGCACAAGTTGTGCATCGAGAGATTTTCGTCTGTTGGTTGTGTCTTCTTGGTATGTTCCTGAATAACTTTTTGCATGAACACTATACAATGATAAGTCCTTTTGGTGAATGCGTCAAGATTTCACAGCCATTTTTATGGAGAAGAACATCGTCTTCGATACGAACACCACCCAGTTTCGGCACATATATCCCCGGCTCGATAGTAATGACACTGCCGGCACAAAGTCGTGCTGTACCCGACTCCGCAATGGCGGGAGGTTCATGCACATCGAGCCCTAAACCATGTCCGGTATTATGATTGAAATATGGACCATAGCCGGCATGTTCAATACATGACCGTGCCACACGATCGAGATCTCGACCGGTCATCGATTGATCGATTGCCTTATGTGCAGATGCCACGGCACGCTCCTGAGCTGATAGCACGACTTCATAGATTTTCCGCATCTCATCAGAGGGTTTACCCAAAGCAAATGTGCGGGTCATATCGCTGTGAAATCCTCGTATCCTGCACCCAAAATCGAGTGTTATCATATCGCCTTTGTGTATAGACTTGTGAGTAGCACGACCATGTGGTAATGCTCCACGCTCGCCACTTGCAACAATAATATCAAAAGCATCAGCTTCGCTTCCATGCTTGCGAGTTTGATAGGCAATTTCTGTAGCAATATCTTGTTCTGTCATGCCGGGGCGAATCCACCCAAGGATGTACTCATATACGGTGCAAGCAATAGTAGCGGCGGACTGCATCAGAGCAGTTTCCTGCGGGCTTTTTACTTGGCAAATTTTTTCCAAGAGCATTCCTACAGGCTTCCATGTTTGTTTAATATTATTCTTACGAAGAATTTTTTGTACCGCTTGCTTTGCAGCAACGCTTGTATGATGAGCTTGAAATCCTACAGTATGAATATTTGCCAGTACACCTAACTCCGCCAAGAGAGTCCAGGGTTGTCGTGTAATATGCTTTTTCAAGCCTCGTATAGGAGCCAATTCATGCTTCACTTGTTCGGTATATCGACCATCAGTAAGAAAGTGAACATGATCCCGTTCGACTAATATCAGCGCACTCGAACCTGAAAATTGCGTACAGTACCGAATATGAGAAAGTGAAGAAATAACCACAGCATCAAGATGATGATCGCGCATATAGCTACGGATCTCTTTCATACGCTGGGCATATACGGAAATTGAAGCCATGAAATCATACAATAAAAACAATGAATACTGAATAATATTTGCGTAGTAGA
>DHLT01000098.1:0-1408 GCA_002405405.1 Ignavibacteria bacterium UBA4661
CTATCATTCGATTTCATACGAAATCACGCTGAAGTAGCGAGGACAGGACTTGAACCTGTAACCTTTGGGTTATGAGCCCAACGAGCTACCAATTGCTCTACCTCGCGATATAAAAGAGATACGAATATACGATGACAATCTGCATAAATCAAGCTAATTTGTTGGTGTTGATAAAATTGACGAATATCATACCATTTTCCAATACGATCCATGACAGCATTTCTTGTATTGCATCTTTTCATTCGTACTCTCATCGGCACACTCATGCTTGTAGGATTGCTCTGCGCCTGCACGCCCCCGCAATCACTCTTGCAGAAAAACTCTTTTCCTCAAGATCGCGAAGTTCGTGGTAATCCCGATGCACCCACTGTTATTCGTATGATACGATGCTATGGCAAGGGTGGTGAGCGCATGGCTCCTATTCTGCTTATGAATACCCAAAATGCTTCTCAACCTTTTGGTCAATCTCCCTTTGGACAGAATAATTCTTCTGCACGACCAACTATTGGCTCTGCATCACTTGTTCTTGAATTTGATGTCAGTAGCTCGATTACGCCGACATTTGTCGTGCGGTTTGTGCATTGCAGTATCGATTGGCAAGAAGATAATAATACCTTTATCAATGATCCTGCACAAATGCGTACGTCACTGATTGAATGGAATCAACTTTCAGTACAAGCAGAATATGCTCGCTATCGCGGTAAGGTCATGCTGCCAAATGCACAAGTACAATTTCGATTTTCGGGAAATTGGAAAGCAAAAGTATATGATCTCTCAAGTCCCGACCTTGTTCTTGCTGAAACACGTTTCTTTGTTGTACAACCAGATGCCGAAGCACAGCTCTCATTACAAAGCGACATGTATAAACCTCAAGGTCGTGTCAGTCCTGCGGCAATTCTTGCGGATCTGAATGTCTCTTCGCAAGCTCTGAATCTTTCGGATGTACAGGTTTCTCGCGTAGCTTTGTATCGCAATCAACGATGGTATGAGCCTTTTCTCGGTGGCGAAGCAAGTACTTTGATAACACATAATCGATATGGCAGCTACCTGACAGCACCTCTGCTTGAAACTTATATTCTTGGCTCGCGTCAGACCACGAAACAATTTCGTGTGCGGGGTGTTCAGGCACAGAACGAATACCGTATTCTGCCCGCTGATAATCTTACCCTCTATCCACCGGGGAATGCACCTTCACGCCCTTTACGATTCGATTTACGGCGCAATGGCAATTACCTGTATCGTGCCGATGATGGCGTGCTTGTTACTGACAATGTTTCTTCGGTCAATGACGATTATGCGCATGTTGAATTCGTCTTTGATCCTGAGGGATTCCCCACCGCACACGATATGTATGTTGTTGGTTCATTCAATGCGTGGCAAATTTCATCAGCATGGAAGATGCAATACG
>DHLT01000098.1:1566-22151 GCA_002405405.1 Ignavibacteria bacterium UBA4661
ACGGCTCTACACCTTGCGTCAATGGGTACGACGCGGACGGCACAATTACTTGTATGCTACCGGTCATATTGAATCGCGTCCGAATCGCCCTGATGCACTGAATTTTGAGGAATATGAAGGCAATGTTGTTTCCGCCGGTCATACGTTCATTGGCTTTGTGTATTCCCGCGAACTACAATTTGGCGGCTACGATGCAATTGTCGGCGTGGCACGAGCAAATACATTAGGACGATAGCACATGCACCATTCTCTCACAAAATTAAGCCATGCTGACTTGCTTCTGCAACGACTGAACATCGAAGAAGCACAACATACACAACGCCATGCAATTGGTTTAATACTGCCAAATATCCGCAGTTTGTATAATGTTGGTTCTCTCTTTCGTACGGCAGATTCTGCCCTGCTTTCTGAGATTATTCTTTGTGGCTATACGCCTACTCCCCCACGCAAAGAAATTGAGAAAACAGCTCTTGGTGCAGTTGATACTGTACCATGGCGGTATATGGAGAATACAAGCGATGCGATTATGCATGTCAAAGCACAAGGCGCAACAGTACTTGCCCTTGAAATGACGACACATAGTCGCTCCTATACCTCGCTCGTTAAAGAAGATTTTCCACTGTATATCATACCGGGGAATGAAATTACGGGCGTTGATGCCGATATCCTTCAATGTTGTGATGGTGCGATTGATATACCCATGTATGGTGTCAAGCATTCGCTGAATGTTGCAATTGCTACCGGCATTGCTGTGTACGAAGCAGTGCGTATCTACCGTTCGTTGTATATTCAACCTTGATTCTTTCATCATCATGCACTTTGCTGATGTACTATTTTCTCATCATATTCTCGCTCTCGCACACATGGCAACATCTCTTTCTATCGTTTCATGGAATATCAATGGTATCCGCGCTGTGTGGAAGCGTGGCGATTTTCAGGACTTTATCACCAAATATCAACCTGATATTCTCTGCGTGCAAGAAACAAAAGCAGAGCCAAGCCAGTTACCTGAAGAATTAACGCAAGAGGGATCCATTGTTAATGGATATCATGTTACCTATCACTCCTGCTCTCGACGTAAAGGATATAGCGGTGTAGCAACCTTTTCAAAGATAAAACCTGTACACAGTACTGTCGGGTTCGGTATCGAGCGATTTGATATTGAGGGGCGTGTCGTACAAAGTGATTTTGAGGACTTTGTCTTGCTGAATGTGTATTTCCCCAATGGACAGGTCAAAGGAGACGAACATCGTATTGATGCAGAGGAGGCAGAAAGCCGGCGCGCACGCTTGCAATACAAGCTTGATTTTTATGATGCTTTGTTTGCACACTGCGCCACTTTGCGCAAGCAAGGACGAAAACTCATCGTATCGGGTGATTACAATACAGCACACCATGAGATTGATTTAGCACGTCCGAAAGAAAATATCAACACAACAGGCTTTCTTGAAAGCGAACGTCTTAAACTCGATGATATTGTAGCACAGGGCTATGTTGATACTTTTCGCGAGTTTAATTCTGAACCACATAACTATACATGGTGGAGTATGCAGCAGCGTGCCCGAGAAAGAAATATCGGCTGGCGTATCGATTATCACTTTGTTACAAGCGACCTTTTACCGAAATTGTCATCCGCATCTCTTCATCCTGATGTTGTAGGTTCGGATCATTGTCCGGTAACAATTACATTGGCAGTATAATACTTTTTAATTTTTATATACTTTCCCTCCATGCAACAACTCCGTCGTGCTCTATATATTTTCATGCTTGTATTTGCAGGAGTATCCCTGTCAAGCATGGGTGTGTGGGGACAATTCAGGAAAATTGACAGTCTGCGCATGGTATTGTACACTGCCAAAGACAAAAAACAAGTTGATGTGCTGAATGAACTTGCCAGTCAATATTGGCGTGTAGCACCGGATTCTGCAAAAGAATTTGCTCAAAGAGCATACAAACAAGCCACCGATTTAAATTATGATAAAGGGCGTGCTCAAGCGTTAAACAATGAAGGTGCGGTGTACTTTGTCAAAGGAATTTATGTACGAAGTTTAGAACTTCATTTTCAGGCGCTTGCTATTGCTGAGGCACTGAATGATGATCCTGAAGCGGCTCTTTCTCTTCGGCGTATCGGGAATGTTTATCTCGATCAAAACAATAATGAAAAAGGTCGGGAATTCTACAGCAAAGCTTTAAAATATCTCAGTAAAATCAACGATTATGATGCCCTCGCCTCGACTCTTAACAATATTGGCGTGTCGTATGTACCTGAGAAAAATTTTACGGCAGCACTCGATTATTTGAATCAAGGTCTCCGTGCGGCAATACAATCACGCCTGCCACAAACACTCGCTATTGTCTATACTTCGCTTGGTGAAACCTATCTTGCTCAAGGAAGCCCTGATAAAGCATTATCCTATCTCAAAAAAGCTTTGGAAGAAAGTTTACAGGATGGGGAACTAGATACACGCGCCTATATCCAAATTCATATTGGCAAATGTTATCTGCATTTACACAAGTATGAAGAAGCGGCACAATACGCCAAAGAAGGACTAAAGCTGAGTCGCTCGCTCGAGTCGCGCAATACTATGTCCATCGGCTACTCTGTTCTTGCTGATATTTATATAGCTAAACATGACAGTTCTACAGCATTCATCTATGAAAAAGCATATGCCGATTTGCGTGATACTATCATGAATCAAGAAAGTATTCGACGTATTCAGCAACTTCAATCCACCTATGAAATCGAAGCGAAAAACCGAGAAATTCTTCTCCTGCAAAGCGAGCAAGAATTATCCTCTCTTTGGCGTAATTCTTTGATTGCCGGATTGATTGGTATGATTGTCGTCGTTATTTTGGTCGTCAATCGTATCCGTATTGAGCATAAAGCCGAACTTACTCTACAAATCAAAAATGATGAACTTGCTGCTACAGCAACACAGTTGGAGGCGGTGAATAATGAGAAGAATGAGTTTATAGGTATTGTCGCCCATGACCTCAAAAATCCTCTCAGCAATATCAAAGGTATTGCATCGGTATTGGAAGATCCTACAACCTCAACTGAGGAAGTGCGAGAATTTGCCAGCATCATCCGTGAAACATCGGAAAAAATGTTCGAGCTGATTCAAAACCTCCTTGATGTTAATCGTATCGAACGCGGCGGTATTACTTTTACCCTTGCACCATTTGTACCAAACCTCATGGTAGCAAAAGTCGTTGAGGACTACGCACGTCGCGCACATCAAAAAGCCATTACGATTCGCTATGAAAACACTCTCCCCGAGGAGTACTATGCCGTTGCTGACGATAAATCATATTTTCAAGTCATTGAGAATATTATTTCCAATGCTGTAAAATACTCTCCCTATGGCAAAAATATTTATGTGCGTTTGCTCTTACATAAGAACAATGTACGTCTTGAAGTACAAGATGAAGGTCCCGGTCTCACGCCCGAAGACTTAAGTAAACTCTTCGGAAAATTTGCACGCTTATCAGCGCAACCAACCGGCGGTGAACATTCTACGGGACTTGGTTTATCGATTGTCAAAAAATTGGTTGAAGCAATGAATGGTACCATTTGGTGCGAAAGTGAATATGGTAAAGGTGCAATGTTTATTGTAGAATTTCCCTCTCAACGCATTGGTTAGGTCTTTCTATTCTTTTCTGCTTTTTGTGTATGTACATTATCACCGACCTTCTTGATCTTTTACACGAACCACTCCTCGAAGAATTACTCCATACTCTACGCCCCGACACACAGCCTCTATGGGGTCGCATGACTGCTCAACACATGGTTGAACATGTTGGTGTTACAATGGAATACATGACCAATAAAAGAATTGCCCAGCTCTCGACACCCGAAGATCGCATTCCACTCATGAAACGTTTTCTTGCAAGCGACAAGGAATTACAACAGAATTTTATTTCACCTGTTATTGGTGATATTATTCCCGATCTTCTTACAAACAATCTTGATGAAGCACGTGCACTCTTTTGGCAAGAATGGCATGACTGGAAAGCATTTCTTGAAACACCTTCGCCACAATCTATGCACCCTGTTTTCGGCTTACTGAATCGAGAGGAAATTATTCGCGCGAATGCAAAACATCTTCGCCATCACTTTAAACAGTTTGGTTTAGTGTCGTAGCAAAAGAGTACAATGATATTTCTCATGGCACGTAGCGGGTTGCCGGTGCTGAATTTTGGATCAACACAGCATACTGATAATAATCAGTTGTTACTGCACCGCTACGCTGAAATTGTGTATCGGTTGCTAACCACAACAAGTATCTGCTAAACGGCGATTCGCCACGCACAGGAGTCTGCAAACGCACAAGATGCGCCGTAGGGGGGTTAACGATGCCGCAATGAAAGAATCTAATGCCTTCTCCGGCGAAGAGTAGTCATCGAACCGCTGTGCAGAGCCATTATCACGATTCATCAAACTGCAATTTTGGTAGATATACGCAATCGAAATCATTCTGCCGCGCACAGGAGAATTCACTGCCGTTGCCAGTACTGAACCATTCCACAAAATGTTGTCATTCGCACGAGTTTGATAAATATGATTGCGCCCCCATTCACCATACATTTTCCCTTTAGGCAATGTCGGATAGATCCGTATGAAATTGCTGTACATGTAGTTATCGCGGACACGATTGAAATCATCGCCCGAACGAGAGTACACATCGATAGTTTGAATCAGATTATCCACCAAGAAATCCAAATTGAAAAAATTACTGCCCATATACTGTTGATATACCGCACGATGAGCATCAATGCTGGCGCGGAGTGCTTGACATCGTTGCAGTAATTGCGCAGAGGTAAAGTTCGTAGCAAAAAGCATGGTCAATCCTTGCAAGGCATCACTGATACTGGCGGGTGCAGGGGTTGCAGGAAGAATCGTACGTAAATACCGCAACGCAGTGTAGTGCTGATGTTCGATATCCGTTCCTACCACTCGAATACGCTGTGCAGGAGCGAGCGATTGATTGTATGCACGAAGCTTACGCCAAAATTCAAATCCTTCTTTATGATATGCCGCAGTCCCACGAAACTGATCATACAATGCTCGGAGCATTGTTTCATCACCTTGATCGAGATAAAGATTAATAAACTCACAAAACGCAAAAGAAAATTCAGGCACACAATACTTGATACCGGCTCGCTGGTGGAAATACTGCAAAAGCAAAAAATTGACATCTTCATTCAGAGCAACAGAGTGATTCTCTCCCGTCATAAAAAAATCATTATCTGCAATCACTGATTCTAACATCATGGCAGAGCCCGGATTATTAAAATCTAATGCTTGCGTGTTTTGTGCCGTAAATGCTCGGGCTTCTTGTGCTTCTGCCGTTCCACTAAGATCGGTCGAAGAACACCCTGCTATCATACCGAAAAAAAGAACAATAATAACGAACGCAACAGCCTGAAGTGGTCGAAGTCTGGCACTAAAAAGCATAATAATAGTATTGAGAGTACGACGAAAAACAATCATGATCGGCATATGGTGAATGGTACACAACGCTTATCTCTATGGGTGTGTCTTGAGATAAAGCGCGACTTAGAGCTATTGTACGAACTTCATGATAAAAAGTTTCTGAAAGAAAACAAGATGCTCGTGTATAGAGGGAGTTCCTCAAACATTTCTTCGGTATAATCTCTATACGTCAATCGTTGCAACAAAGTCGGCGAGCACATGTGCAGAACTATCCACGCGATGCTTGCGTACAATTTTCATAACAAGAAACCGTCGCAAAACATACACTTTCCATGCAGGGAACCATTTAGCGTAGAGCTTCAATAACGAGCGATAGTACTCTTTACGAATTGTTATGCTACGCACCTCGGTGCTTGCACTGCCGCTATGAATAATTTTCGCTTGTGGCACAACAACAACCTTATATCCATGTCGTCGCATTGCCAGAGCAATATCTTCTTCTTCGCAGTACAAAAAGTATCGTGTATCTAAACCTCCTGTCGCATGGTATGCTGTCATACGGACGAACATTGCTGCACCGCTTACTACTTGAACCGATATTGGTACATCATACTCATCAGAAAGCGGTGGAAGAATACTTCCACGTACCAGCGCCAACAAACGCATCATACCCCTTCCGGCTATCTTGTACGCGAGAGTCGGGTAATACTCGGCTGTTTGGTGCGGTGTACCATCATCATTGTAAAGTTGAGGCGAGGCAAGCCCTATCTCTGTATGCGCACGTAAATACTCACACAGTATGGAAGCGCAATCATTCATCAAGAGTGTATCACTGTTGAGTATCCACACATACTCGGCAATAATCCCCGCTTGCAGTGCATGACCAATACCAATAGCATGGCCTCCGGCAAAACCACTATTTTCTTGATGCAGAACAATGTGCGCAATCTTTACATGCTCTTTTTGCCATGCTTCAAGAATAGCAGAATCCTCCTCGCCGGAGTTATTATCCGTTATCACGATATACAATCGTAGGGCAGAAGATGTATGGTCTATGATTGACTGTACACAATCGAGCGTACGGCGTGCCGTGCGATAATTGACAATGCTGACAAGAACATCATACTGTGTTGCCATGGGGTACATCATTCAACAACCTTATAGATAATACTGGTCAGATTGACATTATATTTTGGATTCAGCCGATACACAATATCATCAAGCAAACTCGGTGTAATCGTTCTTTGCGGTTGCAAATGTTTTCGCAAAAGTCTTTGTAGACGTTCGACTCGCCCGGAATGATCATTCATACCAATGACTAGCACATAGTTAATCGCTGTATGGTTCTGCTGTACAGAATCAATCTCTCTCCGCAATCGCATATATGCAGAGTCACCAACCACACCGTCATTTTCCGTCGTAATGATTGGCAAAGTACGTGGCACAAGAGGTGAGCGGTACAAATACATGATCGGCAAATGCGCGTTCTCACGAACACCATCGACCAAGAGTGCATGTAGATCATCGCGCTCCGACAACCATGTCAATGTTTCAACACGTGCTTTTTTACTATATGTCAAGGTAAAGAGAACAAGCAAACAAGTATTGATGACCCAATACCATACCATCAAAGCCCGTGCATATCGCCCTCGCTCTCTGTAGCTATACCAAGCCACCACACATGCAGTCAGCAATGCAGGTATTGCGGGAAGAATAAATCGTTCTTGTTTATTCGGATAGAATGAATGGACAACGATAAATGCAAGTGCAGGAAGAACAACATACAACCATGCGTGAGCATTCTGCCAAGATGTCGTACTCGTCGATAACTGAGTAGTCTTCGGCTGCCATGCTTGTCGCACGAGCACCCCAATATGCCGTACCAAGCGATACAAAAGAATGAGTGATGTTGGCGGTACAAGCAAACCGATTACGAGCAAA
The DNA here is from genome assembly GCA_002405405.1 of Ignavibacteria bacterium UBA4661. GTDB lineage: Bacteria > Bacteroidota > Ignavibacteria > Kapaibacteriales > UBA4661 > UBA4661. The sequence goes on from DHLT01000098.1 coordinate 8,945, forward strand.
AGATAATTGTACCATGCACCACTTGTATAGTCATTGCCATGCGTAGCATTGTACTTTGTGTATGCCAAAAACTGTGCGAAAGGTTTACCCCAAATCAGCCAGTCAGCAGTACCATGAATTGCTGTTGCTACAAGCACTGCCCCCATACCAAAAAGAATGCTCCGCAGAACATTATATCGTGTCAGCAAAAGCAATCCTACCACACCTGTCATCACGATAGTTTGATACCGAAAAACAAATGCTAAACCAAAACACATCCCTGCCACCACGATCAACCGAGCCGAATCAAGACGTATTGCACGAAGCACATATAACAACCCCATCATAAGTGGCGGGATGCAAATGATCTCGATAAGATTGCGCACAGACATAAAAGGCATAATCCATAACAGAGCAACCGATAATCCCGCACGCCATGCAATCGCCTTAGAGCATTCATGCCCTTGTGTTAATTCCTCTGCAATACGATAGGACGCATAGACAACGATAAGAGAATACAGCGCGTGAACAAAGCGAATCACCAACATAAACTCCTGCGGTTTTTCCATACCGATCAGCACGGAAAAACGCATAAGGCAATGATTGATAAAAGGATATGCAATACTATGCCCCGGCGGATCACCTGTACCATCATTATAAAACCAATTCCCCCAGTTCGGTAAGAACCAATGCCACGATACATCCTGTAGGGTAAAATGATCATCACTCATCGCATATCCTTTAGCAAAAAACACTGCCAACAAACGCGGTATAAACGCAATGCACAGCAAAAGCATAATAGGATTCTGCTGATATGCCTCATGCCACCATGCCCTACAGCGTGCAATCAATGATGACGATGATGGAGAATATTTCATAGCATCTCACAAAAAAATAAAGTTGATCATAAGGTTACCTATGATGTTCATAACAAATGTACATGCTTATGCTCTTTTTCACGACAACTTTGTCATAGAAGGAAAAAGTAATGCCGTACAGCATACTATGCCCCCATACAATACAATTTTATCCATAGAAGATTCCATGCTATCCACTCAAAAAGCCGTAATTTCACCGTTTATCAAAAGAACATAGTTTTTTCTTTTCTATCGCTCAAGCATGACTGGCAATCATGTTCTTTCTTCATGATTATTCACAAAGGCGCATGAACTCTACCCCCCGCTTTCTTGTGATTGTTTCTTGCATTACTCTTTCAGCTATAGCACCCTTGTATGCTACTGAAAGCTGTTCGCAGTCTGTCCTCGCAACACGACAACAACAGATGCTCGCGCATGTCGAGCCTACAACAAGAGAACATAGTGTCCTGCAATCTTCTGTTTCATTGCCTGAGGTACTTCCAATCTCGTCCACGACCGGCTCACAAAAACGTATAGCACAACCCTTGCTCCGTGATGATTTTGCCGAATTGGATGATCCGAAAGATTCTTCTACAAATAGCAATGATCGTTTGATTGCGACAACACTTGAGTCCGCACGCCAACAATATGTTCGAGCACTGAGTTTTATCGAACAAGCCGATACCGCCAGTGCGGCACGCTCGTTTGAGAAAGCCATTGGTATTCTGAATCGTATTGTAAGTTTCCCGGAGATTGAAGATAATACTGACTTTACCGATTTAGCACAGTCCATTATCGAAGATTACGAAAGCTATATTCAGAGCATTGATGCACTCGATGAAAACACGTCGATGTTTATTCTTCGCGATAAAATTTTTCAAGCAATTGAAACAGCTCCGTCAACTGTCGAACGAACACCTGTTGAACGCATTGCCCCAGCTCCTGTAACTCCATATTCTGCAACAGGCAATACTTCCTCAACACAGCAAAACACTATACCGACCGGCAAGTCGAATATGCCGACAGGTATAGGTGTTACAACAAAATCAGGCGATTCGCATACTCAAAACAATAATGAACAATTTGCAACTAAAACTTCTGACAAAGCCGGAACGACAACTTCATCGACTCCTGCAATGTCCTATGTTCATACTGAAAAGAAAGATGAAGTTATTTCCGGTGTCCGTGTCAACTCCTCATTAAAACTAGAACGCACAGCAAGCAATATCACGACGATTACCGGCATGGATGGTCGTGATATCGTTATCGACTTTTCAACAAACGACTATGTCGATAAAGCACTAGAATTCCTCACCCAAAATCGTGGACGCGATTTCTTCCGTCGCTGTCTGGAGCGCGCCGGGAAATGGTTCCCAATGATGCGCCAAATTGCTCGCGAAGAGGGTGTACCGGAAGAGTTGATTTATCACACGATCATTGAAAGTGGTTTAGATCCGAATGCCGTATCACGAACAGCAGCAGTAGGTTTTTGGCAATTCATGAAACCTACAGCATCCGATGTAAATTTAACGGTAAATTTTTGGCTCGATGAGCGCAGAGATCCCGAAAAATCTACTCGCGCCGGTATGCGGTATATGCGCATGCTTTACAACGAACTTGGCGACTGGCATTTGGCAATTGCAGCATATAACTGCGGGTTAGGTCGTGTACGCCGTGCCGTACAAAAACATGGCAAAGAAAACCCTACATACTGGGAAATCCGCTCATTACTGCCCCGCGAAACACGCAATCATGTCCCACTCTTTATTGCAGCAGGCAAAATTGCTATGTCACCGGAAACATTTGGTTTCTCCGGTATTGAGTTTGCCCCACCATTTCGCTATGATGTCTTTACAGTGCGCGAGGCAGTTGATTTGAGTGCAATTGCACAATGTGCCAATGTTAGTCTTGATGATTTACAAGATCTTAACCCTGAACTCGTACAATCAACGACTCCTCCGAATGTCGATGAATTTCCCGTTAAGATACCCTCAGGCATGATGAATATCGTTGCAGAGAATTTTGCAAAACTCCCCGACGAAGTAAAACGTTCGTGGGTACTGCATACCGTTCGTGGCACTGAATCGCTGAAAACTATTGCTAAAAAATATAATGTTGCACAACAAACGATTATTGTTGCCAATGATTTGAATGGCAAGAAAAAACGCCTTACTCAAGGCATGCAACTACGTATTCCGCTCACCCTCAATTCACAAGAACGTACACTTGCTCTGACGAAACCGGCAACGAAAGCCGATGATAAGTCCTTGCCTCAGCGTGTTCTCACAGAGCAATCCGATAATACTCTCGTTGCATCTACTCAATCGGAAAAAGTTTCTTCCGAAAAGTCTTCCACACTACCTTCCTTGACAAATGGTACGACATCAGTCGATCAAGAACAAGGATCGTCAAATGAAGTTAACAATATCAAAGGAACACATGACACCAAGAGCAAAGATCTGAAAGCAAGCAATGCAAAAGAACTCTCCCCGGAGAGTACACAGGCAATGAAACCTGCAACCCAAAGCAACCCGGTGAGTGGCGAACAACAGATCAAAGCTTTGCGTGATAATCCGACAATAACAAGCAATAAGGCTCTTATCAAACCTGATTTTATTGTTAGCACAGCACCGGCTGGCAAAGTTGTTACTCATCGCGTACGTAAAGGCGAAACACTGTATAATATTGCTAATCGCTATGGTGTGCGCATCGCTGATGTACGTAACTGGAATAATCTTTCCTACGAAGATGATAATGTGCGCGAAGGGATGGTACTCACGATTCGTGCGACAGCAGCAAATACGATGCTCCTCAATCGTCCAACAACATCACGCACGGATGAAGAGCAAGCAGCAACTCCAACAACCTCTGATCGAATAACCGATACCGAAGAAGATACCACACCCACACGGGTTAATCTTTCTAAAACTAAATTGCCGACTATTGTTCAGCATAAAGTCCGCAAAGGTGAAACACTGGCACAGATTGCTGACGAATATGGTATTCCCGTAGCAATTATTCGTAAAGCATCGAATCTCAAAAAACGTGCAAAGGTTACACCGGGACAAATACTTCGTATTCCAACACTCACAGCACCTGACCATCAGATTGCAACAAATGGCTCAACAAAAGATACTCCAAGCAAAGACAAAGAGATTTCGACAACCAACGATGGTACAAGTGACAAAACATTGATTGCCAATAAAGATCGTGTCAAAGACAATACCAAGGAAGTAAGTACCAAAGCGACACAAAACAATAATGAGCAACCTCGCTCAAATACTGCGTATTTGCTTCATACTGTCAAAAGTGGCGAAACAATCTACCGGATTGCTCAACGCTATGGCGTAAAAGCCGATGATATTCAACGATGGAATGTCGCAAGCATCAAGAATGACCGCCTCAGTATTGGCGATCAAATCAAAATTTACACCGAGCCAACAGGCAAAGGTGGCGCAACGACTGTAACAAGCAATCGCGAGGAAGAGCAATCAACAACCCCCAAGACCTATAAAATTCAATCTGGCGATACAATTTTTTCAATTGCTAAACGGTTTGGTGTCAGTGTCGATGCTCTTAAAAAAATGAACCCTCGCCTCAGCGAAAATCGCATCCGCGAAGGACAGACTCTTCGTCTGCAGTAATTCAGTTCCTACGAATGATACGTTTCCATGAAACAGATTCTTACACAACGTCAAAGTGAGGTTCTTGACTTTATGCGCCGATGCGCTGAAGAACAAGGATTTCCACCAACTATTCAAGAAATATGCAAAGAGTTCGGTTTGGCTTCAACCAATGGTGTCAGTCAAATTCTTGATGCTCTAGAAACCAAAGGATATATCAAGCGAACAGCCAAAGGTGCATCACGTGGGATAAAATTTCTTGATCATACTCAGAAGAAAAAATTAGTTCAGCAACAACAAACAGGTATCAAGACCTTATCGATTATCGGCGAGGGCTCAGTAGATAATCCCTTTTCCGTCTTCATGTCACCCGCAGGACAAATCAAAGCTGACACAGATTTTTTTGGTGGAGAAGGACAACTCTTTGCCGCAATTGTTGAAGATGATGGCATGACTTCACTCGGTCTTTATTCAGGCGATGTGGTAGTGGTACAACAAGCAAACACAGCACATGAGGGCGATATTGTTCTTGCATTGTACAATACCAAAACTATTGTTCGCCGCTATGCAACAGGACGTGGTGTGGCAGAGTTAGAACCCCAAGCCAAAGGATTCAGTCGTGTACCGATGAGTACACAAACAGCTCTGCTTGGTATCGTTATTGGCATGATGCGCAAGTTTCGGGAGTAATCATACGCCATGTCCTCTATTGCTCATACTCCTCAACAACGACCTTTAGCCCCGGGTTTTGCGGCTGTATCTGATTGTTCAACATCGGAATGGCATGATCTTTTTCTGGCATTAGAACCCATTCAACAGGAAGTGCTTGCTCTCGAACCACGCTTCCGTTCACCCAAGCACACATGGGGGAGCACACCACTCTACCATTGGAGTCGTGTATGGGAGTACCCAATGGTCTATGCCACTCTTCAAGCTCTTCATACCGCCTCGAAACATCCTTTGCGCGTACTGGACTTTGGCAGTAGTGTAACATTTTTTGATGTTGCTTTAGCACGACAAGGCATGCATGTTCTTGCTTCGGATATTGATCCATTATGTGCAGAGGAAATGGAACGCTTTCTGCCACTGGTACAGACTACACCCGGGAATCTGTCTTTTACTTTGCTTGAGGATGGCATCATACCACGACCCTCTGCTTCCGTTGATGCCGTAATTTCTGTCAGTGTGTTTGAACACATTGTTGAATATGGTGGTAAATGGCGTGAGTGCTTGCAGGAAATCCATCGTGTCCTGACACCCGAAGGTACTATGATTTTGACTATTGATGTTGGCGCTGATGATACAAACACACTCTCACCTGCACAGTATCGTATGGTTCGCGAAGAAATTGATCGTTTGTTTCTTTGCCTTCCTGCTCGCGACGTACCCCGCGAAGATCGTTTGAATACATTCTCAGGTCCGCGTCCGCTTTTTCGTAATCAATGGCACTATCGTGCAAAGCAGTGTACAAAGTTTGTGAAATCACTCTTTGGTATTCCTTCGATGAAATTGTACCAACTAACGTGCGAAGCAATTGTTGCACAGAAACGGTAAATCTTTCCAGCACTTCTGAGTTCTACAACATAAAGCTACACTTATGGTAATTGCTTTCTTCAAAAAGAGAATGTAACTTAATTTCCTCTCAATTCTCTTGTTTGAGACACTCTTCTACGACCTCTTTTCTCTTCAGCATCATGACACACGGATGGTATGACATTCTTAATGTGTATGAATTAGACTCACCTGCTCTTGTGCTGTATCAAGATCGTATCATGCATAACATTACTGCCATGATTGATAGAGCCGGTGCACCCGACCTGCTTATTCCTCACATTAAAACCGCAAAGATCCCACAAGTCGTAGCCTTGTATCAAGCACAAGGCGTCTCCATGTTCAAATGTGCAACTATCGCAGAAGCCGAAATGCTGCTCATGACCGGTGCGCAGACCGTGATTATTGCTCACCAGCTTGTTGGTCCAAAGATCGAACGCCTTATTGCACTGTGTCACGCATATCCCCACGCATTTATTGCTACATTAGTCGATTGTCGCGATATTGCTTCTGTACTGCAATCGCGCTTTGCTTTGCAAGCCATGACAATCAATGTTTTTGTTGATGTGAATTCCGGCATGAATCGCTCGGGGCACCCGCTCAACGAAGATTTTGTAGAATTATACAAGTATCTCCATACACTTCCCAATCTTCAAGTACAGGGCTTACATGTGTATGATGGTCACATTCGTGATACCGATTTCTCATTACGCACCGAGCATATCCTTGCTGACTTTGCTCATGTTGATGCCATGCTCAATCGCCTGAACGAGGAAGGTTTTCCTGTGCCAATGATCATTGCCGGCGGCACACCGGCATTTTCGACACATGCCCACCGTGCACAAGATTCGACCCAGTTTTTTTGCAGTCCGGGTACTGCCGTCTTTTGGGATTTCGGGTATGGCGACAAACTTTGCGAGCAGAACTATCTTCATGCGGCGATCGTCCTTGGACGTATCATCTCAAAACCTGCACCAAACCTTATTACGCTCGATATCGGACATAAAGCAATTTCCTCAGAGAATCCTCTCGACAAACGCATGCGTATTCTCAATTGGGATGATGCAGGGATTCACTACGCTCTCCACTCGCACAGCGAAGAGCACAGCGTCATAGAACTAACCGACAACGACGCATGGCAACACATGCATGTTGGTGATATTGTTTATGCTTTACCCTATCATGTCTGCCCCACCGTCAATCTCTACGATGAAGCATATATCGTTGAACAAGGCATGGTAAGTGATGTTTGGAATGTGCTTGCCCGTAAACGACGTATTACAATTTAAATTCATCCTTATCGCCTGCGTTCCAATGGGAGAATAATGGTCTTCTTTTCTCCTCCACGCTGAACGACGATATTGACTCTTTGCCCCACAACATTATCATTAATGTAAATCAGCACATCTTCTTCTCGGTTGATTTTATTACCATCAATTTCAATAAGAACATCTCCCGGCTCTAAGCCCGCACGATCTGCTGCCGAACCACGCCCCACTTCGCTGACAATGATCCCTTCTGCTTTCGGCAAATTGAGCATTCGTGCGGTGCGTGCATCGACTTGTTGAATGGAAAATCCCGGGCTAAAATCGCGATCAATTTTTCCGTTCTTGCGAAGTTGTTCGGTAATTTTTTTCACACGATTGATCGGCACAGCAAACCCGATACCGATGCTTCCTGCACCGCGTCCGCTTTGTGCAGTCGAATAAATAATCGTGTTCATGGCAATCACTTCGCCAAGTGCATTTACAAGAGGTCCACCCGAATTACCCGATGAAATCGCGGCATCTGTTTGTATCATATTACGATACACCCGCCCCTCCTGAAAGAGATTAACACCGGTATTACTGACAACACCGACCGTAATCGTGGGTTTTGCATTATTATCAAAAAGCCCAAAAGGATTACCGAAGGCGATCACCCATTCACCCACTAAGACATCATCAGAGTTTCCCAACTTGAGAAATGGAAAACTCTTACTTCCCTCAATTTTCAGTAGTGCAACATCCGTTGTTTTGTCTGTACCGATAAGTTTCGCCGAATGTTTTTCACCATCTGCCGTAGTAACGATAATTTTTGAAGCATTACCGGCAACATGATCATTCGTCAGAATATATCCATCCGATGAAATCAAATATCCTGAACCCAGACCCTTGACTTCTTGTTGATACGTACGCGCCCGTTGCTGAAAAAACATTCCGAAAAATGGATCATCAACAAATGGATCACGTACTTGTACTTGCTGAACCTCAACAACATTGATACCCACAATAGCAGGGCTACACTGCGCTACAGCCCGCGTAATTGCATTGCGTCGCGATGATGTAATTTCCTGCAGTGCCGGATCAATATTGCTATTTCCCTGTGGCTCTGTATAAATCGGTGTATCACCACCCGATAGAGGTTTCTGTCCCGCTGATGCACTATTATCAGAAGCATTCCGAAACCATTGCTTGTCAGAACCTGTACAAGACGAAGTGAGCAGAAGAACAAGACCGGACAACCACGCCAAGCCACATACCAACAAACGAGAAGAATTCACCATAGAAGTACTATGAAAAATTGAACAGAGAAATTTATTCCTAAAAAATAGATACTTTCATGCAATCTGCATAGTATGTAGGTTGTAGAAATTTTTTACTCCATATTCTGCACACAACAGCGAGAAGGATTATGCCCCGTTATGTTGGAATTGCCTTGCCGGTGCGCATGCAACAACTTTTTACATACTGCGTTCCCGATACTTTGGGTGTGGGGCAAACAGTCCTTATCGGCTGTCGTGTACTTGCACCTTTCGCGAAACGTATGCTTACAGGCATTGTCATTGAAGAGTATGAATCACGAGCCATAGCAGAAAATCATGCACGTAGGCATCATGGCTCTTCTTTGCCAAGCAATGCTACACTGCGCGATGTTGTTGAAATTCTGGATAGCACACCTATGTTCAATCAAACTATGCTTGCATTCGGAGCATGGATTGCTGAATACTACGCATGTTCACTTGGCGACACCCTGCGTGCTATGCTCCCCCAAGGCATGTCGCCTGAGAGTGTTGTACGTGTTCGTACGCTTCGTGAAATCACGCATGACCATATTGAAGAAATGAAGAAACGTGCACCTCGTCGCGCCGAACTCTTACACATTCTCCGCGATCATGTTGGCACACTTACCATTGGCTATTTGGAACGTTTGCTGAACTCTGATAATATCAATGCTCAAATTGAAGCTCTCGAAGCCGATGGATGGATCGAACGCGAACGTGGTATGACGGAACATGTCAAGCCCAAAATGCGCAAAGCCATTATGATTCCACCAGCACTGGTAAACGATGAAGAGGAATTTCATCTCATATTACAGACAGTAGAAAAAGCATCCTCAAAACAAGCGCGCTTGCTCAGTGCTATCTATTTGCACTATCAACATTCCGAAGATCCGTTATTTATCAGCGATATATGCAAACAAACCAATACAACACCGGCTATCGTAGCAGCTCTTATTTCTAAAGGATATGCCGAAGAATTCTCTGCTCTGCAACACCGTACTGCTCATCGTGACTTAGCAACCCTTGCACAACGTGATGAAGCACATGTTGCCTTAACACTTGAGCAACGCCATGCTGTTGAGAAAATTATTTCCGCGCTTGATACACACCAAAACAAAACATTCCTTCTTCATGGTGTTACGGGAAGCGGCAAAACACTTGTGTATATGCGTGCTATCGAACATGCACGAGCACAAGGAAAAACTACTTTGCTCCTTGTACCGGAAATTTCACTGACACCGCAACTTATTGATCGTTTCCGCTTGGTATTTGGCGAGTCAGTAGCACTGCTCCACAGCAAGGTTTCTGCTGGTGAACGCTATGACGCATGGCAGAGTTCGGCACGTGGAGAAGCACGTATTGTTATTGGTGCTCGCTCGGCAATTTTTGTTCCGCTTCCGAATTTGGGATTGATCATTGTTGATGAAGAACATGAACCATCATACAAGCAAGACTCACCCGATCCGCGCTATCATGCACGCGATTGCGCCATTGTCCGCGGGCGCATGGAAAAAGCTGTTGTCGTACTCGGCTCGGCAACACCTTCGCTCGAAAGCATGTACAATGCTCATGCAGGCAAGTATCATTTACTCACGATTGAGCATCGCGCCGATGGAGCAACGCTCCCTCAACTTCGCGTTGTTGATATTCTTGCCGAACGCAAAAAACGTGCAATGCGAGGATCCTTCTCAACAACCTTATTACAAGCCATTGCTGATCGCGTCCAAAAAAAGGAGGGTGTGATTCTCTACCAAAATCGGCGGGGCTTTGCTTCACGAATTGAATGTCACGAATGTGGTACCATTCCCCAATGCCCGAATTGCTCGGTTGCTCTGACATATCATAAATTTTCGATGAACCTTCGATGCCATTATTGTGGATATAGTCGCAAAGCCGAACACCATTGTACATCGTGTGGCTCACCTGATATTCATGAGGTTGGTGCAGGCACACAGCGTATCGAAGAGGAACTCCATGAACACTTGGCAACCATGAATATTTCTGCCGTTATCGAGCGCATGGATCTTGACACAACCACCAAGAAAGGATCACACAAGCAACTTCTTACAAATTTTGCTGAACGTAAAACTGATATCCTCATCGGCACACAAATGGTCGCCAAAGGACTTGATTTCTCTCACGTAACCTTGGTTGGTGTAGTCTACGCCGATATGTCACTGTTTGTACCGGACTTTCGTGCAGGTGAGCGAACTTTTCAGTTGCTCACACAAGTTGCCGGTCGCGCAGGTCGCTCAGGAACACACAGTGGCGAAGTCATTATTCAAACAGCACATCCTACCCATCAAAGTATGGTTGCCGTACTGACCGGCAGTTATGAAACAATGTACAATGATGAATTACAAGATCGTCGTGCCTTACTTTATCCACCTTTTGCACGATTTGTCGTGATTGAATTTTCCGGCAAAGAAGATCAGCTTGTGCATCTTCATGCTAACTATTTTGCAGGTGCGCTTCCGAAATCGAATCAATTTTTTCAGCGGTTAGGACCTGCATATCCGACTATTGTTCGTCTGCGAAATGCTTATCGCCGTTTGGTCATTCTCAAAAGCTCGAAAGAACATGACCCGCGTGGTGTCGAACTCCGCGCCGCCTTGCACAAAGCATTTACCGAATACTATGGCAAGCATCGCACAAGCAGTATTCATATCACAGTCAATATTGATGCACAGGGTGTAATTTAACTGACCGCTTTCCAAAAAGCATACACCTCACCCAGTCCTTCGGACAGCGCTCTCCTCAAAGAAAAGGGCGGATTGAGCAAGTGCGTGAGCATTGCGAAATCGGGTGAGGTTACGAAAAAATACATTCAAAAAAACCGCGATTCCTCTTTCTATAATTCCTGTATCTCACTCCTATGCTTCATGCAATCCGATTTCACTTTCCTCGTATTACTTCGACCAATGACTATGCGAAGACACTGCTTGCAGAGCATGATTGCGTAGCCATTACCGCCGATGGGCAGACAGCGGGTCGCGGTCGGCACAATCGCGTGTGGACGGGTGGGCAATATGCCAATGTATATTGTTCATTTGGTGTACGACACCGCACTGCACCTACATTAGATACCCTTTTTGCATTACAGGGCTTAGGTTGCTTGTCAACACTATATGCACTACGACAAGTTGCTCCCGAACATCCATTTTTTTTAAAATATCCCAATGATGTTTACACGAGTATTGGTACGATGAAGAAAAAGATTGGCGGCATTTTGATCGAAAATGAATTTATCGGTGCGACATGCACAATGAGCATTATCGGTATTGGTGTTAATGTCTTGCAAAGGGACTTTCCCGAAGAATTACAATCGAAAGCAACATCACTGACACTCACACAACAACAGCCACTATCACCCCATACTCCTCAACGCATTGCAAATCTGCTGATTACCTATATCGAAGAGCACTATGCGACATCACCTTCTATCTTGATGCAAGTATGGCAACGCGAACTTTGCTCTCCGCGATTGCAGTACAAGATCATTGGCGATACGACAGCAGAACTCTACACCCCCGATAAACTTCTGCCCTAGGGACAGCTTCAACTCCGTGCGGAGAGCGGTATTGTGCGCTCTGTGTCGCAAGGTGATTCGATGGTAGTGGTATAAAAACAAAACGCCACTCTGATTCAGATCAAAGCGGCGTTTTTTTCTTAAGAGATGGTGCAACAATCTCGATGACCCATTACTAAGCTTTATGCTATTATCTTGGCAAGTTCTGATTCACATTGCGCTCAGGCAAGCCGATCGGCAGGAAGCGCCATGCGGTTGTTGCAATAGCGATACCACCCGACTGAGGTGTTGATGTATGCCAACGACCAAAACGACGCTGATCAATGATACGAGTCCCTTGAGCAAAGAGTTGCTTATCACGCTCAATGTAGATCGAATCGGTATTCGTTACTGTGCGTGCTGCCAAGTTATGGAATGTACGAACATTGTTCACATTTACGAGTGCACCGGCATTATCACCATTGCGAGCCGCTGTTTCTGCCAAAATCAACTCATTCTCCTGCCATGAAGCAAGAACTTGTGCTGAGTTTTGGTTCGGGAAGCGACCCGACATGTGGAAACGTAAACCTCCATTAGTAAGTGGACCAAACAACATCAAGCGGCGTGTTGTCAAGGATGCCGCAAAATCAGCATCACTGCCAACAGCATTAATAATTGTTCCGGCAATGGTTGCAGGGAAGAAACGACCCTCAAGTGAGTCAGCACGGATATATGCTTCGAAGCGGTTATCAGGTATCATTTGGCAACGACCACGACCACCATCTGTCCACCATGTATTGGTAATCGTCCCAGGGTCATACAGTACTGTAAATGCCGCATCATTACGCACCATACCGGCAAGTGCCGCTGTCCGTGCCGCCGGATAGCGACCAGCCGCAAGATTAGCCTTTGCAATCCATGTATTCACAATACGAGCTTGTACAGCATTAGCATTTGCCAAGGCAAGATTAAAACGAGCAATCGCTGAATCATACATTGCTTGCGATGCAATAAACGGACCGCCAGCAATGACACCACCGCCTTCATTCGGATTCAGACCATAGTACGATGCATAGAAGTAACGCACGATACCGCCATGCAAGTATCCATTAAAAAGTGCATTTGCTCTTGCAGCCGTACCCGCGGC
>DHLT01000250.1:0-218 GCA_002405405.1 Ignavibacteria bacterium UBA4661
AAATTTCTTGAAAAAGTGTGGACATGGAAACATGAATATGGCGAAACCATATTGCGTCAACTACGTTCACTCGGAAATTCTTCTGATTGGAATCGTACGCTGTTTACGTTGGATGCTTCTGCTTCGTCTGCTGTACGCGAAGTCTTCATTCGCCTTTTTGATAAGGGCTTGATTTATCGTGGTAAACGCATCATTAATTGGTCGCCGGTAGCGCAGAC
>DHLT01000250.1:384-628 GCA_002405405.1 Ignavibacteria bacterium UBA4661
TTAATTGGTCGCCGGTAGCGCAGTCTGCCTTGTCTGATGAAGAAGTCCAATTCAAGGAAGTGAAAGAGTCGATTTACACCCTGCGCTACCATAGCGAAGACGGAACATTCACTATGAATGTTGCGACAGCACGTCCGGAAACGCTTTTCGGTGATGTTGCAGTGGCAGTGAATCCGAATGACGAACGATATCAACACCTGATCGGTAAGCATGTTCGTGTGCCGCTTGCAGGGCAGTTAGTACC
>DHLT01000250.1:795-1270 GCA_002405405.1 Ignavibacteria bacterium UBA4661
ATTATTGCCGATGAATATGCCGATCCTGCTTTTGGTACAGGGGCAGTAAAAATTACACCTGCTCATGACCCGAATGACTTTATGGTTGGCGAGCGACATGGTCTTGCCATGCCGAATACCATCAACCCCGATGCTACGCTCAATGAGATGACCGGCAAGTATGCCGGGGTAGATCGCTTTGTTGCACGTAAGCAAATTGTTGCTGAATTACAAGAACTAGACTTAGTCGAAAAAATCGAAGACTACACGCATAATGTCGGCTTTTCTGAGCGTGGCGGCGAGCCCGTTGAGCCATATCTCAGCGATCAGTGGTTTGTGAAAATGAAACCACTTGCCGAGCCGGCACTGAAAGCTGTTCAAGATGGCAGAGTAAAATTTTATCCTGAACATTGGGTAAAAACCTACGAACATTGGATGACCAATATTCGCGATTGGTGTATCTCACGTCAGTTGTGGTGGGGGCATCGCATTCCGG
>DHLT01000250.1:1370-1647 GCA_002405405.1 Ignavibacteria bacterium UBA4661
GGTGGGGGCATCGCATTCCGGTGTACTATACCGAAGATGGCAGATTTACTGCCGCTCGTACTATTGAAGAAGCACGTACCAAGCTTGGCGTTGGCGATACGGTATCACTTCGTCAAGATGAGGATGTCTTAGATACTTGGTTCTCTTCAGCAATCTGGCCCATGACGACGATGCATTGGCTTGCTGATGGAAAAACGGAAGACAATGATATCATGCGAACATTCCTGCCAACAAATTTGTTGGTAACAGGTCCTGATATTATCTTCTTCTGGGTGGC
>DHLT01000250.1:1753-4721 GCA_002405405.1 Ignavibacteria bacterium UBA4661
TGATATTATCTTCTTCTGGGTGGCACGAATGCTCATGATGACTTTAGAATTCAAGAATGAGATACCTTTTCGTGATGTGTATTTCACGAGTATTATCCGCGATGCAAAGGGTCGCAAACTCTCGAAGTCCTTGGGGAATTCACCCGATCCACTCGATCTGATTGCAAAGTATGGTGCTGATGCTGTACGCTATACCATGGTGTCTGTATCACCGATTGGTCAGGATATTCGCCTTGCGATTAACGATAAAACGCAAGACATTGAAACGATGGAAATCGGGCGCAATTTCGCAAACAAACTGTGGAATGCTGCGCGTTTTCTCTTGATGAAAAAAGAAGAAGCATATGCCGATATGGATCCGATGCAACGTGCATTTACAACGAATATCTTACAACCGGAGGGCTTTGCTTTGTCGGATGTGTGGATTACTTCACGCTTCCATGGTGTGATTCGTGATGCGCAAAAAGCACTCGATGATTACAAACTCAATGAATACTCGCGGGTGTTGTACAATTTTATTTGGGGTGATTTTTGCGAGTGGTATGTCGAGTGTATCAAAATTCGCATGAATGCGACATCTGATATGTCCTACAAACGCGCTCTTGTGAATTATGCGATTGGCATGTTCGATGGAGTTGTTCGGCTCTTGCATCCCATTATGCCTTTTGTTACCGAGGAATTGTGGCAGGCACTCGCACAGCGCGCTGATGCCGAGAGCATCAGCACACAAGCAATGCCGCATAGTCATACTGACTCTATTCGTCTTGATGAAGAGCAAAAATTTGTTCTTGTTCAGTCGCTTATCGAGGAAATACGCGCTTTACGGGGACTTTTTAATATCGCACCGTCGATGAAATTACCTGTTGTGGTGAATTGTACCAATGAGGATACAGCACAATTATTCAACGAACAGATTGATATTATTCGTACTATGACTCGTGCCAGTGATATTGTCATTGGCGTTGGAACATCAAAACCTGATGGCTCAGTGATTACAGTGCTTGCCGGTACGGAAATATACGTACAAGTCAAAGATGTGATCGATCCCGCTAAAGAAAAAGAACGTTTGCAAAAAGAAGCAGAACGATTACTCAAAATGGCTCAAGCAACCGAAGCAAAACTTGCGAATGAAAAATTTGTTGCGGGCGCACCTGCGGAGGTCGTACAATACGAACGCGAGAAATTGGCTTCTTTCAAAGATAACCATGCTAAAATCATGGCAAATGTTGGCTTGCTTGGGTGATGTATCGGCAGATCTATTTGAAAAGTAACCTCACCCAGTCCTTCGGACAGCCCTCTCCTTCAAGGAGAGGGGCAGATTGAGCAAGTGCGTAAGCATTGCGAAATCGGGAGAGGTCTCAAGACAATCACTTGCGATAGAAGTCTATGTAGTTCAACAACACACAATGTTCTTACACAGGCAGAATCCATTGTATAGAATTCATTATCTCATTTTGGGGAAGTACACAATGACAGAACAATTACGCGCACGACTTTCGACTATTGTTGATGCCGATCTTGGACGCACACTCGGCGAACTCAGTGCTATTCATGACATCGTGGTTGAGGGTACAACCGTTAAGGTGTACCTTACATTGATACAGCCATTGCACCTTGTTGCAACGGTCATCCACAAAGCATGTTTGTCTGCGATTACAGAGATCATGCCTGCGGCAAAAGCAGAAATTTATGTGCAAGAAGTTGCCCCGCAGAATGCCGCTAAACGCGGACTCGGTGGTGTGAAAAATCTTATTGCAGTATCTTCAGGCAAAGGTGGCGTAGGCAAAAGCACTATCGCGGCAAACATTGCGGCGGGTTTAGCTTCTTTTGGTGCCCAAGTGGGGTTGGTCGATGCTGATATTCACGGACCAAGCGTACCAACGATGTTTGATCTTGAAGGGGAATTGTTGCGCGGAGAAAAAACAGAGGACGGTAAATTTTACGGTTATCCGCACGAAAAGTATGGCATCAAACTCGCTTCGATGGGCTTTATCATGGGGCGCGAGCAAGCCGCTGTTATGCGCGGACCAATGCAAGCAGGTTACTTCTCAACATTGATTGAGCAGATTTACTGGGGCGATCTTGATTTTATGATTTTTGACTTACCACCGGGTACGGGTGACATTCAACTCACGATGGCACAAAAAGTACCGCTGACGGGTGCTGTGATTGTTACAACACCGCAGAATCTTGCGCTTGCGGATGTTCGGCGTGGTATTACGATGTTCACTAAGACTAATATCCCTGTGTTGGGTGTAGTGGAAAATATGAGTTATTATGTTTTGCCTGATGGCACGTGCGATTACATTTTCGGTGAGGGTGGTGGCAAACGCATGGCGGCAGAGCAGAATGTTCCATTTTTGGGCGAAGTACCACTCAATATCCGCATTCGACAAGGCGGCGACGAGGGAATGCCGATTGTTCTACGCGAAGATGCTGCATTGCAAGCACAACCCATCAAGGATGTTGTCGCACAGATCATCAAACAAGTGCGCCTTCGGAACTTTGCTCTTATGCAAACCCCGACAGTCGAGATTGCATTATAGAAACACCGATCTTTATCCGGTTTTAGGTAGAGGCGTTACATGGAATGTCTCTACGGTTGGAAATAACAATTGAAACCAACCATTTCACAATGATTGGTATTGCTGAATTCGGTTTGTGGGGACATGCCATGCTTCGGCAAGCTCAACACAGGTGGCATGTCCCTACGTCATACGGTTGCATCTTTCCCCTCGTCATTGCGAGCGAAGCGCGGCGTGGAATTCCACTGATTATTTTTGCATCTCCCCCACCAACACAAGGCAGAGCCATGATGGTTCTGTCTTTTTTATATCTGCATTTTGGAGGGAAATATGTCGGGTGATCCTGCACGATGAAAATAATATGAAAAACTGCGAAAAAACTGCAAAAAAAGTGCGAAAAACCGCTCATATACTCTATCATGTACTCTATTTTTTGAAAATCG
>DHLT01000250.1:4991-5851 GCA_002405405.1 Ignavibacteria bacterium UBA4661
GTCGTTTTGCATATCCAATCGTTGTTTTGTGCTGATTCGGCAACGATCAATACTGTACGAAGCGGCATCATACGGCTGTTAGACGTAAAGAATAATGCTGTCGCCAAAGATTCGATAGATGCAATATTATCACAAAGTGGATTGAAACATCATGAACAAATAATGCTCTTAAAAAGCATTGCTCAAGAAACACGAACACCGCGAGCACACTACTTTATTCTTCCAACAACTCTGATTGAGTATGGCGAAGAGCATCATGACCAAGAAGCAATCACGCTGGGGTATTCATTGCTTGCTGAAAATAAATATGTCGTTGGTCAAACAGTAGAAGCCGCTCAAGCTATGGTATCCGTTGTTAGGCAAGCAGAACAGCAAGGGCTGACTACCATTTTGCCACAGCTTTACATGAATATGGCATTGTCTGCATTGGATTATTTTTCGGACTACCCATCTGCTCTACGATATGCTCACAAAGCCGCTTCGGTAGCCCAAAATATCGGTAATCAATCATACTATAGCTTTGCTCTCAATGTGATTGGCGATGCCCATTATCGTAGTGGCAATCTTGCAAAAGCAGAAGAGTATTCTCGTGCTTCGCTATCGCTACGTGTTGCGATGCTTCGGGGCGCAGAGTCAAGTCAGAATGATGTTCTGCATTCTGCATGTGGGTGGTCGTATCACAATGTGGCTTTGATTCTCTGCTCCGCTAAACAATGCGATTCCGCATGGCAGTATGCACAAAAGTCGGTGACAGCATTTCGTCAGGCATACGATACCGTTGGTATTGGTATGGCGTACAAAGTCATGGCTTCGATCAAACATACGTGGCACAATGGAGAGGCAAAAAGATATAGTGCGGG
>DHLT01000310.1:0-10876 GCA_002405405.1 Ignavibacteria bacterium UBA4661
CCAAATATTTTTTGAATTTGCAGAAATCGAATTATCAACGATATCAGCTACTGCCGTTTCGATATTGTACCCAATCGCCCGAAAAGTCTCAATCATTGAGGAAGCTTCAGGAACCGCTGGTGTAGTTTGGTATTTAGAATAATCCATCATCAATATCCAATGATTAAAATGCCTTCTAATGGTAGGTGTAGTCTGTCAGAGGTGTAAAGAGTATCAAAAAAGGTAATCACAGTTTGAAAATCTGAACTTCTTCTATAGTTCTTTCTTACGGCAATCACTAAGTAATCGACTTCATGCATCATACATGCTTGAAATAGATCTTTTAGAAATTGATAGTTCGTAACCGCGCGACCTGCCTCAACTTCTATAACTGTCTTGTTAGAACTATTGTATCCATCTGCATCAAAGTATTTCTCGAGCTTTCCATTTTGACCAAATAAAACAGGGACTTGAATCCTATCATTTAATTTTTTACCTTTCTCAATACGAAAATTGAGATTCTCTAAATCTAATCTTACTTTCTCCAAGACAACATTACTTTCATGCTTATGTTGACCTGAATCAATTAACTCTATCTTGGAGTCAAACACACTTACAAGACTTTTTAAGTGTTCAGGAATTACCCTACTCTTCGGGAAAAACTGCCAATCAGTTATAGCATCTCGCGGATTTTTTCTGCAATTCTTTGAGCCATCAGCGGTGGCACGGCATTTCCTATTTGCTTAAATGCGGCAGTTCTACTTCCTTCAAAGAAATAATCATCAGGAAAAGACTGTATTCTTGCAGCCTCTCTTACGCTGATAGAGCGATTTTGTGCTTTATCTGGATGTATATAGTAATGCCCATCCATCGCTATATGCGCTACTATTGTGTGCGATATGCCGTTACCGTTGACAACTTGGAATCGGTTGGTAAAGGATTCTCTATTTGAGTGCTTAATTAGTCTCTCGGGTAGTTCGGCATAATTCAAACGCTTTCCTTTACTCCACTCTTCAACTGCCGTATGATAAATCTCCAAATCATTTTGATTATTTGG
The DNA here is from genome assembly GCA_002405405.1 of Ignavibacteria bacterium UBA4661. Lineage (GTDB taxonomy): Bacteria > Bacteroidota > Ignavibacteria > Kapaibacteriales > UBA4661 > UBA4661. Next base: position 1,037 of record DHLT01000310.1, read on the forward strand.
TCTTGAGATGTGCTGCGTAACAAATTCAGAATCGTGCCTGATATTAGCCATTCTTAGATACTCTGTATTTGGTTTAGCGTACTTGACTGCATTTAAGGTTCCCTCTCCACTCTTTAGGGGTTTTAGATCAGATAGTAAATCTTTCCAAACTGTATAGTTTTCTCCGGAGATTACTTCAAAGATTGGATATGATAAATCTAATTCTTTTTTCCATCCAATAATAATCACTCTCTTTCTATCCTGCAATACACCGAAATCTTTTGCATTCAATACTTTATATTTATTAGGCGGGAGGCTTACCTCATAGCCCGCATTTTTTACAGCATTCAGAATTTTATTAAGATATTCACCATTATTTGCAGACAATATACCAGGTACATTTTCAAATACAAACATTTTTGGCCGATATTTTTTCAAAAATTCAATATAGTATTGATATAGATGATTTCTTGGGTCATTCTCCATATTTTTTCGAGCTCGTCCAACAATTGAATAGGCTTGACAAGGTGGACCACCGATGATTAAATCAATCTTATTTCCTTTAAGCTCTCGATCAATCATGCAGAAAATTTCACTCAGTGTCGTTTCTGAGATTTCTTTATTGATCACCGAATCAATTAGATGACTTGGTACATTACTCCACAGCTCCTCTTTGTTCTTAGTTTTAGATTTTAGGTAATCGTTATAGATCTGTTCTTTATTATTCTCTTTTAACCAATGATATACAGTTCTTGTCTTGATTGTATCACAAGCGTCTTTATTCATTTCTACATGAGCAATAGGATTAAAGCCCGCACGGATGAATCCCTCCGAAAGCCCCCCTGCACCAGCAAACAAATCTATGTAGTTCAACTTTTTCATACACAAACTGACTTCTGTCATAAAAAGATTGAAGAAAAAACTTTTATTAAGCCCTCAATTATAACGTATAAACAAAATATATTTTTTATTAGACATTGTATGACCGACAAAACTACAATACTAGCATGGAAATTACCCTATAGTCAGATGTGCCCTCATCAACCATCGTCTCTTCAACATAGGGTGCAGAGCGCATGGATACTACTGTTTATTCTGTTGATGAGTCTTGCTCTTTCCGGTTGCAATATGCTTACGGTTACGCCTGATACCACAAGTGATTTGCTTCCAACCACGATACTATCGACCGACAATGCTCCTGCATTGAATGAACTCACGGCGATTGAATTCATCAAAGTAATACCGGGTGAACGTGGTAGTGGTACATTTCCACTCGTACAAAATATTTTGTGGCGCGCACAAGCATTTCGCACGGCAGGACGCAGGTTCTTGATTCAACTTCCTGCTACTTCTCCGTCGAGTCAGTTTAACAGTGCACAGCTACTTTTTCAATCAACCCCGAATAGTGGCTCTCAGCCGCTTGGCATGTTAGGTGCAGGTGGATCAACAACATGCAATGCGGCATCTTTTGCCTACAGCATCTCTGCAAGCAGTATAACGATTCGCAGTGTTGGTGCAACATTGGTCGCCTGCGATCCGCTGAGGATGACTATCGAGCACTTGTATTTCTCCGGTTTGCCACGAGCAACATCATATACAGTTGAGGGCGATATCCTCACCATCTTCCTATAAGCATGACCTATCGAGTTTAGATGACTACCGTTTCGCCAATGCGAGTCCATGCAATGCGAGCAGAGGTCGTTTGCATTGCCGCAACAAATCGAGGAATGGGTTCATTCATCGACTCTTGGCTTTGTTTGAAGGTATTGCAGTGCATAGGGGCAATCACGGATGCTTTGGCATGGAGAGCCATCTGTACGGCTTCTTCGGGGTTGCAATGCACATCAACCCAAGGGTTATATGCACCAATCGGCATACATGCAAGATCGATTTTGTCGAAACGTTCGCCGATCACTTTGAAGTAATCGCACATAGCTGTATCGCCGCCGAACAGTACACGCTTATCACGCGATTGCAAGACCACACTATTAAAACTTCTTCCGGTTTTGCGCTGTCCTTTTCTGCGGTCGGGTTCCCATGGAAAACGCCAGCCAAAGTGTCGTACTTGAAATGCCGATAGCGTCATGTCGTGGATCGTGAGCGATTGCCCCCAATCCATTTCTTGTACGGATCTCCACGGTAGGTCATCAACAATATCCTTCGTGTTATAGGCACAAACCACATCAATCGCATGTGGGTAGCGTGTTGCCAGAGCTTCGAGGGTGGGGTAATCGCAGTGATCCATGTGCCCATGCGACAGGACAATGAGATCGGGCTTCGGTACTTCCTCCACACGCAGAGCAGGTGGCGTTACGCGCTGTATCCCTATTGTCGTACCCAAAAAACGAATACCGATTTTGGTAAAGAGAACAGGATCGCACAGAATGATTTTACCGTGCATGTTGAGAAGAATACTCGAATGCCCAAGCCACGATGCCGTAACAGCATCATTCGACCATTCATGTGGTGTAGGACGTATAACCGAAGTCAATGCGTGAAGAGGCAGTGTTTGCGAGGGCAGAGTGCCAAGAGCAATCCCTGCACCAAGAGCAGTATTCTGCAATATTTGACGGCGCGCAAAATTCATAGCAGACATTCAAAAAAATGATCGAAGATAATTCCCCAATGCAAACGTACAACATGCCACACAAAAAACATATCTATCGAGAGTAAGAATGCTTCCTGATTGCTCAGAATGTGGCCTCTTCCTCAATCGATGGAGGAATAAGTTTGTACAGCACCGGTGTAACAATACGCGAGAGAATCGTTGAACTTATCAATCCGCCAATAAGCACTAATGCCAAGGGTGAGATCAACGGATTGGGGTTGAGAGCAATCGGGGTCAGTCCGCCAATTGCCGTGAGCGATGTCAGCACCACCGGCAAGAAGCGCAGTTCGCCTGCTCGCTCAATAGCATCATTGAGTTCCATGCCTTCACGGCGAAGTTGATTGGTAAAATCTACGAGCAAAATGGAATTCTTCACTTCAATTCCTGCTAACCCAATAAAGCCGATAATCGCAACAAAGGACATCGGATTTCCCGTAAGCCACAGCATGGTAATGCCACCAATAACCCCCAAAGGTATGACCGACAACACGATCAGAATACCCTTGAATGTTTTGAACTGCAAAATCAAAACTGCTACAAACAGAAACACGGTCAATACGATTACCGTTGCAAAATTGCCCCCGAATGCATCCCCTTCGCTTTCCGCCTCACCGGCAAATTTGAAGGTATAACCCGCAGGCATTTTTATTGCCTTGAGTTGTGGCGTAATATCTTTGAGAACCATATTGGCAAGAACATTTTTTTGTGTGTATGAGGTAATCTTTACAAAGCGATTCTTGTTGAAATGATTGACACTGCTTGGCGATGTTTCAAAGCCGATCGTTGCAATTTGTGTGAGTGGAATAGGCACACCCACAGCATTATTAATCGAAAGATTATTGAAAACATCGAGTGTAGCAAAACGATCTTTCGGGGCAGTCACCATAATAGCATAATCGTCGCCATTATCATCGGTATAGGTTCCCATGTTCAGCCCTGCTACCGCTAAGCGAATCATGCGATCAATATCGCCCGTCAAGACACCAAGGATACGTGCCTTCTCACGATTGATATAAATTTTTACATCGGTCTTCAGCGTATTGAGTTCATTATTGACATAGATTGTCCCTGTATGTGCTTTCAGAAGAGCTTCGACTTGAAAAGATAATTGGCGCAAAGTGTCGAGATTATTCCCAAACACACGAATCGAGATGGGTGCTTCGATGGGCGGTCCTTGTTCAAAATCTTTGACCTCGACTTGAGCGTATGGGAATTGAGCGAATTGTCCGCGCAGTGTTTCGATCAGTTGACGTTTAGCAGTAGGTTGTGCCGCTTCGTCCATTTGAACAAAGATTTGCGCAAAGTCTGATTTCTCCTCTTGTTGCGTAACATTATAATAGATCTGGGGATTGCCTTTGCCCACATTGGTCGTAAAGTATCGCACCAAGGGGTTTGCACGCACGGTATCTTCAATCATACGAGCAATACGATTACTCTCATGAATATTCGTTTGCAAAGGCATACGTACATTGATGAGAAAAATCGGTTTTTCCGATGTTGGAAATAATCGAAATCCTAATACCCCAAACAATCCCAATGAGCCACCAAATAAAGCAAGAGAAAGAATAAGTGTCAGCACAGGATGCTGCAAAGCACGGTGCATGAGTTTGGTATATGTTGCATGAATGATATACTGCAAACCTCGTAAAAAGACATTCCCTTCAGGATTGCTGTGTGCACGCAAAATTCGACTGGCAAGAAAAGGCACTACCGTGAGTGAGACGATCATCGAAGCAACAACACTTGTAATGACTGCCATCGGCAAGCCTCGAATGAACTCACCGGGTCCGCCCGGCAAGAAAACCAATGGCATAAAAGCAATAACTAATGTCGCCGTACATCCGATAACAGCCAGTGTAATTTGCTTTGTACCATTGAGTGCCGCAGACCATGCCGAATGCCCCTCGCGAAGCCATCGCTCAACATTTTCAACCACGACAATACTGTCATCAACCAACAATCCTAATGCTACCACCAAGCCGACAATACTGAGTTGATTCAACGAAAATCCAAAAGCATTCAATCCAACCAAACCTAGAGCCAAAGATAATGGTATAGCAATCATCACGACTAAGGATGCACGGATCCCCAAAGGTAACAGCGTAACAAGAACGAGCACAATAGCCAGTCCAAAGTCAACTCCCAAACTTTTCAAACGTCGAGCAACATTGTCTGCCTGATCGAAGTTTTTCCTCATCACGATATTCGGTGGTAATTGTTTTTCAAACTCCTCGAGTATAGGTTTGAATTTTGCTTGTGTTACGGCAATATTGCCACCTGCTTTTTGTGCGGCACTCATGAGCACACTGCGATGTCCATTCAATCGAGTAATATGTTTTTCGTCTTGATGTACATACGCGATCGTTGCAATATCACGCAAGTAAAGAATTGTACCCCGAGCATTATACACAATCGTACCGGCAACATCCTCAATGCTTTGAAACTTTCCACTGGTTTTGACATTGAATGTTGATGTTCCTAGTGTCAAATTTCCACCCGGTATATTGACAGCTTCGCTTTGAATACTCCCCAAAACAACATTCAATGGAATTTTCAGTTCAGCAAGTTTGGCGATATTGATATCAACACGAATGATTTCATCCGGTATACCAAAAACCTTGACTTTCTTGAGATCAGTAATTTTTTCTAGTCGTTCTTTTAACTCATCGCTCTGCTCTTTGAGTGTTTTGTACGAAGCATTTTCACTGATCAGTGCAATCTGCATCACATTGACATCGGAGGGATCAATTTTACGAATGTCGATGCTGTAAATATCTTGTGGCAGAGTAGCGCGCAGGACATTCACCTCGCGGACAACTTCTTGATATTTGTTATTGACATCGACACCGTATTTAAATTCTGCTTGTATGACGGCAATACCATCTTCAACTTTGGTGAGAATTTTATCGATGTTTTCCAATTCGTAGATTTTATTCTCAATGGGCTTGACAACTAATTCTTCCATGTCTTTCGGACTAGTACCGGGATACACCACCACAATCGGATAGGTCGGCGGATTGATCTGCGGATCTTCAGCACGCGGCATTGTCAAAAGCGTTACGACACCAACCACCGCAACCATGACAAACATCACGAGGGTGAATTGATAATTCCTGATGGAAAATGATGTAAGATTCATGGCGATTATTTGACAATAGTGATCGTAGATTGTTCATTCAAAAATGCTGAGTTCGAGATGACGACGGTGCGCACACCTTCTAAACCGGCAACAACATGAATACCGCTATTGTCAAAACCACCAATCGTAATGGGCACCTTGCGCACTTTATTTTGCTCTGTTGGTACAAAGACAAATGCGCGATTGCCGCTGGCTTCGATAAGTGCACTATAAGGAATTGATGTATGAGTACTCGACATGCGGGTCGTGATCGTTGCTTTAGCATACATGCCCACCGCAAATGCTTGCTGCTCCTGCAAACGAATTTCGATTTGCAGTGAACCGGACTGTGGATCTGCCGCTTGGGCTTTTTGAGAAACGACTCCAGTAAATAACTGACCCGGGAATGCATCAATCATGATCGTCGCTTGGTCGCCAAGGGTGATTTGTGCCCACTCTTTGTCGGTGACACCAAGACGTAAAATCCATCCTGCCGATTGTGGTTCATTGACAGCGAAAACCGGAGATCCACCGGCAATCACCTCACCTTCATTGGCAAGTTTCTTGGTAATAAATCCTGCTGATTGCGCATAGATAGACGCATACTGCTTGTTAAATTCTACCGCTTCGAGCTGTCGTTGTGCAAGATCCAATGCCGATTGCGTGTTTTGCAATTGCTCTAATGTTGCTACACTATCACGATACAACCGCAGAACGCGCTCATAGTCGCGTTGCGCTTTGTTATAGGCAATACGTGCTTGCTGAACACCCGCTTCGATTTCTGTCATACGCAGAGTTGCAAGCAGATCTCCTTTTTTGAAATACTGACCTTCGCGCACAGCAATACGCTCAATCACACCACCGATTTTGAAGGCATATTTCGCTTCATGTTCTGTTGTCAAGAGTCCGGTAGCGGTGATACTACCGCGTTGCTCCTGTACTGCTACATCATGTATTTTGACGGAAATAGCTTCGTTATCAATTGCTTTTTCGGCACGAGAAGAATGCGTTGAACACGAAGAAAGCATCAGACTACCAACGATCGTCACAGGAATACCCAGACCACCTGCGATAAGCAAACGTCCTATCAGATGAAGCATCATGGATAACGCTTGTGTGCGGGGAGAAAAGAAAAATTGCATAGCTCTCAATGAAAAAAAATAAAAGAATATTACTTGAGCATAAAACTTGCCGTTGCCCGCTCAATATCAGCGAGCTTGATATAGGTGTCATACAATGCAATCGAGGATTGCAAACGTGCCGATGTCAGTTGCTGTTGTGCATCAAAAAGCTCTATAAGCAATGCCTGTCCATTGCTATGCAAGAGTTTAACATCTTGATAGTATCGTTCGGCATTTGCTACTTGTACCAATGATGCACGGTACATCGACAGAGCAGAAGAATGAGCATTCCGCGCTGTGGTGAGTTGTAACTGTAATTGTTGGCGAACATAGTCTGTTTGTTCGATGAGCGCATTGAGTTCATTTTGTGCTTGTGCTTCACGATGCTTGTGCGTACCCGCATCAAAAATGTCCCACTGAAAGGATATACCGGCAAAGTAGTAGGCAGACTTATTATTCACTTTCCAGTCAAATGCTTGCGAACCGGCATCGGCAAAGACATTGACTTTGGGAATCAGATATGATGAATGTAAACTTTTTACCGATTGCTGAAGAGATCGTGCAGTACCAAGTTTGCTAAGTTCCTCACGTCCGCTGATTGCAGTTGTATCAATCGATACAACCGATGCAGGATACACTTTATTGGTATCAGTCATGATGGTGGTTGTAGCCGGCAGATTAAGCAAGAAATTAAAATAGGCTTGTGCTGTACGAATGGTTTCTTCGGCAGACTCACTTTGAGCAGTGTATTTCGCAATCTCGTTTTCACTGCGCAGCAGTGCAGTCCGGTTTGCTTTACCATTAGCAAAGAGTGCTTGATTGACACGAAGTGCTTCTTGTGCCAATGAAAGTGCAGCACGATAAATGGTGCGTGCATCAACAGCTTGCATGTATCGATAGTATCCGCTCTTAATATCGCGCACCAACTCCCGCTTATAGATTGCAATTTCTATTTGTTGCAAGGTGGTTTGTTGTTCTTTAATCGATTCATTGTACGAGAGTTCTGCATTAATAAGGGGCATCGTAACATGCAGTCGCGCATCGTAAAAGTTATTGGGATTGAGAAGAATCGTTTGGTTCTCAATCTGAGGAAAACTTGTAGTCCGCGTCAATTGATTCAATGTAGCATAAACGGGATTCATTAAATCTCCTACCGGCAAGTCAACAGTTCGACCGCCACCGGCTCGTGTATATGTTGCTTGCACACTAATGTTAGGGTAGTACAATGCTTTTGCTTCTTGCAGTGCCGATAAACTTTTTTCGAGATAAAATTCCTGCTGGCGTACACCACGATTATTTGCCAATCCTATCCTCACATAATGATCGAGCATGGACTGCGCATGAAGAGGTGCTACGCCGACACCAATCATACAAACAAGGACAAGAACATATTTCATTGGACGCTGTTAAAAAATTGAACAATGTTCACTTAAAAGGCAAAAAAAATTATTTTCTATCGACCAGCCGATTGAATTCTTCTAAGCCGTCTTCAATAATCGTTTCCGGACTACTGACACCGATATTGTGCACACGCTGACGAATAACAAGCGAGCACATGCCATGCACGCACCCCCAGATAGCAAACGATAATGGTTCAACATCTTGATGTTGAAAATAACCCTGATCTTTACATTCTTGTACAGTTGTACGTAAAAGATTAAAAGTCGATTTACCCTGATGCCATATATCAAGCTCTGCATTACACAAGAACTCGATAGGTGCTTTCATATTGAACATAAGGTCATACATATCAGTGTGTTCAGTAGCAAATTTGATATAGGTTCTGCCTAATGCTTTCAACCGCTCCATCGGATCGGACACTGCCATCAGTACCTTCATCACATTGTTGAACTCCTGAAATCCTTTGGAGTGCAAATCATACAGAATGGCATTTTTGTCTTTGTAATAGACATAAATTGTACCCACACTGTATTGAATTGCATCGGCAATGTTACGCATGGTTGTATGCTCAACTCCCTTTTCAACAAAGAGGTTTTTTGCCGCTTGCAGAATCAGCTCCTTTAGCTCTTCTTTTTCCTTTGCTTTCCGTTGCGTTGTACTCATGTGTATTGCATCTGAAATGATGTACTTGCTTTATCACTGCGCGAACTTATTGAACATTGTTCAATTTTTCAAGTTTATTTTTCCAGACCCTGCAGAATATCTTTTTTGCATGATGAAAACATGATACTTTGCCTTTTCGCATAATGTTTGGCGGTTTCTCAATATCTTACGTCAAGCACAAGAAATACATCTTTTTCTTCTTGTGGTCTTTGTTTTACCTCCCGACATTATATCACCTTTTTACCTGCATCTATGAACATCCTTGTTTTGAATTGCGGTTCTTCTTCAGTAAAATTTCAGTTGATCGACACAGACAAAACCACTATCATGACCGACACCGATCGCGTATATGCTTCGGGTATTATCGAGCGGATTGGTACATCAGCAACCCTCAATCTTAAAGCATATTCTCCCTCCGGTGAACTTGTGCATAGCAAGCGTAGTGCTCAACCGATCCGCTCGCACCGTGAAGCAGTTGATTACATCATCAAATGGATTATTAATCCCGACCATCATGTCGGCAATTTGCAGGGCATTCAGGATATTCATGCTGTTGGACATCGCGTAGTCCATGGTGGCGAGAGCTTGACGGCATCAACAATTATCGACAAAACAGTCGTCTCGAAAATTGAAGACTACATTGATCTTGCCCCACTCCATAATCCGCAAAACCTTAAGGGAATTTATGCCGCGCGTGAAGCACTTGGTGCCAGTGTACAGCAGGTAGCGGTATTCGATACAGCATTTCATCATACCATTCCGGAACATGCGTATTTGTATGCTATTCCGTATCAGTACTATCGTCGCCATAAAATTCGCCGCTATGGTTTTCATGGTTTGTCGCACCGCTATGTGGGCTACCGCTACCGTACACTAACCAATCGCGAGCGCGACACAGTGAATATCATTTCACTCCACCTGGGAAATGGCTGCTCTGCATGTGCGATCGG
>DHLT01000310.1:11008-19348 GCA_002405405.1 Ignavibacteria bacterium UBA4661
AATGGTTACTCTGCGGATACGACGATGGGTATGACACCGCTTGAGGGATTGGTTATGGGAACACGCGCCGGCGATATTGATCCGGGCGTACTAAACTATCTCGCCCATAAAGAAGGTCTTACGACTGATGAAATCGATGCTATGCTCAACAAACAGTCCGGCTTGCTAGGTATTTCCGGTTTGACCAACGATATGCGTGACCTTGTTGCCGAAGCAGTGGAAAATGACGACCGCCGCGCCAAACTTGCCATCGAGATGTTTGCTTATCGTATCAAAAAATATATCGGCGCGTATTTGAATATGCTTAATGGTGCTACGGCTATCGTGTTCACCGGTGGCATTGGTGAAAATGCTGCCTTAATTCGCCATAAAGTCTGTTCAGACATGCAATGGTGCGGCTTGTCACTCGATGAAACAGCCAATAACACCCTTATTGGCGGTAAAGAAGGAAAGTTCAGCACTGAAGACTCGCGGCTTGAAGCATGGGTGATTCCTACGAATGAAGAATTGCTCATTGCTCGCGATACGTATCGCTGTGTAGAAAACGAACCCACTATCATGTAAAAATTTCTTGTTTTTTTATGGCTTGCATGGACATATCCTATCGCTCTCTTTCTGCAGAGCAGACACCGCGCATAGTCGATATGCTTGGTGCTCATGAAGCATTGATTCTTCGTCAAACACTCTCTGCTCGAGAAGCGCAAAGTTTGACTCATGCTGTGTATGCCGCACGCGATGAGTGGTCGCCTGCTTTCGAGGCAACACAATTTTCACTTGGCAAAGCATTCTATGTCGAATACGAAGAAGGACGTGAAGAAGAGTACTTTCTGTCAGTCGAGGAATCGAATGCTGTTGTTGAAAACTATCTGCCCGGAATGCAAGAGTTTATGCTGGAACTCTTTACACTGGCTACTCGTCAGCCCGCTGTCTTACGCGAATCGTGGTGTGGTCCGGGTGTGCACATTTTTCCAGCCAATGGACTAGTTGCCCGTCAAGGCGGCGAACCGCATTTTGATCTTGAAGGACTGACTGACGAAGACATTGCACATCGAGTTCCTGCTTTGACAATGGTACTCATGCTCCAAGCACCGGAACAAGGCGGTGGACTTGCCGTATGGGATACACTCTTTGATGGACGCTTTGAATATGATTTGGATTTTGATACACTGCCTGCTCCCGATATTGCATTCTATGGCGTGGGTGATTGCGTGATTATCGACAGCTATCGCTTGCATCAAATTCAACCCTTCACCGGCTCTCTTGATCGCATCTCTCTCACCGCGCATGGTTTGCTTCACAATGGTGTGTGGCATGTGTGGTTTTGAGAAAAGGTGGGAAATGATTATCCGTTTACCGCACTTGTCGCACAATAGCAAAACGCTCGAAGCCACTATGCGCAATAGCTGCACCACTTCGATACAATGAATCATATAAGGGCGTGCGTTGCTCGACTAAAAAGGCACCATCGGCAGGGGTACCAATAAGAATAGTATAATGTCCATATCGCTCGAAATACGCAGCAATCTCATGATTATTAGCAATGTCTTCGGGGGCATAAAGTGTACTGCGATGCTCTACAAAAGTCGGGAGAACTCGTAAGTCACGGATAATTTCACCCTGCCGTGCAGGTACGCCGAAACGTGTTGCAGAATATCCAAGGATAGCAACAAAAACAATAGACAAGACGATACGACTGCGCACCAATGCTTTACCCTCAAGACCTTTCCACCATTGATTTACAAATGGCAGACATACACTTGCAAATGCCATAGCATATAGAGGCAAACTCGGAGCAAGATAGTGTGCAGACTGTTTTAAACTCACCATGATCGGGAATGACGCAAGCACGGCAAGAAAAGCAATCGCTCTGATACGTTCGCGTTGTAATGCAGAGTATGCTGAAAATTGCACTGCATGTTTCGTACGCATCCACCATGCAACACCACCACTAAGTGCACTTATGAGTAACATTGGTGCGAGTTCGATACTTAGCAACCTGAAAAAATCAAGACGCGATGCTCCTAACTCCTGTACTCGCTTACCACCCAAAGCACCACCAATTTGATTGGAGAGATACTGCATCATGAAGTTTCGCGCCGGTTCGTAACTGTACAAAGCAAAGCCACCGATGACCAAAACAAATACCATCAGAGCAAGATAAGTTGCCATCTGCGAAAATGTACATCTCTGATATCGTGTCAGCCACAGCACGGGTGTAATGGCAAGCGGATATAACCCCACAGGACCTTTTGTCATAAAAGCACACAATACTGCAACACCCGCAAGAAGTGCCCAAGATGCACTCTGCATGACTGATTGATTGTACTCTTTGCGTACCGCACGCACTGCACAATACACTGCACACAAATCCCACAATGCCATCGGGGCATCAAGTTGATTGTATGGATATCCCCACAATACTGTCGGGCACGCATACCACAAGACTACTGCAAACCACCATGCAGAACGGCTATCATTATCATGACGATACCACTCGCGCCACACAGCAACAAAGACGAGTACCGTCAAGGCGAGAATTATACTGCAATAGAGTTTTTCCACCCACCATACGTCGCCCACAACTCGAAAAAGCCAACTTTGCGTCAGAAAGACTAAGGGCGGATGATCGGTAAAATTATTCGGCACGAAATAGCCAAGCAAACTACTTCTCTCGCTGAAGACCAGATGCCACAATGAACCTTGCCCCTCAGCAAGATTACGTGCAATTGAAGAGTAAATCAATCCGTCAAAGAACATGCCTTCGATGAGTACACGCGGCAGAAACATGCCAACGACCCAGCATAGAGTAATCAAGATAATCAGTTGAGTACGTGGTGTACAATAAGGAATAACTTTATGATGATCAGACACAGCGATAATAGTAAGTGCTACAAGTATGGAATTCTACAAGCCTTCTCCATGCGAAGACCCTTCCATAAGAACACACTTGCCGATCAATCGTTACACACAATTTCCCACCATGATTGAGTCCAGTATTGAGTTTTACGCCATTGGGTGTTTTGTTACGCTATTTACCCTGAAAAACAGGAGCACGTTTTTGAATAAATGCAGTGATACCCTCGAGATGATCAGCAGTAGAACCTGCTCGTTCTTGTAACTCCGCTTCTTGCTCCAAGACTTGTTCGAGTGTCATTTGCGATGTAGAGCGAAACATCGTTTTAATCATCCCAATAGTTGCAGTTGGCATTGCCGCATAGGTTGCGGCATATGCGTGAAGATCTTGCTCAAAACTCTCAGCAGAATACACATGCTCGACAAGTCCAATTTCTCGGGCTTTGTCAGCAGAAATCGTTCCATTCAAAGCGGCAAATTCAAATGCTTTACCATAGCCCATAAGTTTTGGAAGCATCAGGGAAGCACCGGCATCAGGTACCAAAGCTATACCGGAAAACCCCTCAACAATGCGTGCAGATGTACTCATCACACGCACATCGCAACAGAGCGCAAGCGACATACCCGCTCCTGCGGCTACGCCATTGATTCCTGCAATAATAGGTTTTGGAATACTTTGCAATGCTCGCACGACCGGATTATAACCATGCACCAACACATCTTTGAAATCAATCGCACCATTCGGAAGTCGCTTAAAATTTTGCTTAAGATCCTGACCCGAGGAGAATGCCTTTCCCACACCCGTGAGCACAATACAACGCACTTCGTCATTCGCAGAAGCGGACATCAATTCAGCATGAAGTTCGCCCAAGAGCGTACTATTCAGCGCATTGTAGGAATCAGGACGATTGAAAGCAATGGTTAATACATTGTCTGCAAGTGCAGTTGTTATGAATTGTGCCATAAATGATTGGAAAAAAGAAGAAATAAGAACTGGAATTGCACGCCTATAGCCAACAAAATACTCGAAAAAAGTATGCGTACAATACAGTACGCAAGAAATCCTACTTGCATGGCACGATTTGATTCGCGAACTTGTTTTTGTCTTACAATCCATCATTTTTTTCATCGTTTTGATTTCCTATGCCACTGCCATTACATCGCACCAAAATCCTGTGCACCTTTGGTCCCGCGATCAACTCCAAAGACAAGATTAAACTTTTGCTCAAAGCCGGAGCAAGCGCATTCCGCCTGAATATGTCGCATGGCGCGCACGAAATTCATGCGGACTCTGTTCGCCTTATTCGTGAAGTCGAAAACGAAGTTCAAATCCCTATTCCGATTATCGCTGATATTCAAGGTCCAAAACTCCGCGTGGGCGATCTGCCCAATGACGGAAAAGTATCCCTCGTCAATGGTACGGAAGTATTCTTTGCCGATGAAAAAATTTGGGAAAAACGTGGCAAGCCCGATACGATTATTCCTGTGCGCTATCCCACGATTGCCTCTGATGTCAAAAAGAAAGATGTCATTCTCTTTGATGATGGCTTGCTCAAAGTCATTGTTCTCGAAACCGATGGCGAGGTTATCAAGACCATTGTGGAGAATGGCGGTTTGTTAAAATCACGCAAAGGTTTGAATCTGCCGAATGTTCCTTACAGTGACTCTATTCTCACCGAAAAAGATAAACGCGATATTGTTTTTGCTATTCAACAACAAGCAGATTTCATTGCTCTGTCATTTGTACGCAACGCAGCCGATATTCACGAAGCACGGAAGTTTATGCAAGACAACAACGGAGGTGATATTTGGATTATTGCCAAAATCGAAAAGCCCGAAGCTGTTGACAATCTTGATGAAATTATCGAATCTGCCGATGCTATTATGGTTGCACGAGGCGACCTAGGTGTTGAAATGTCCGCCGCAGAAGTACCGATTGTCCAAAAGCAAATTATCAGCAAGTGTAATCGCCGTGCAAAACCTGTGATTACAGCAACTCAGATGCTCGAATCGATGATTCAAAATCCCCGTCCTACACGGGCTGAAGCCAGTGATGTCGCCAATGCTGTATTCGATGGTACGGATTGTGTCATGCTGAGCGCAGAAACATCGGTCGGTGCATATCCGGTGGAAACAGTATCGTATATGCGTACGATTTGTACCGAAGCCGAAAAAGAATTTGTTGCACGCTACACGCAGAGCGGCTTTATGAGTGAACAAGATTCGATTCTCTCGAAGCTCCCCGACACCTATGCCGACGCGATTGCAGGTGCAATCTCGCGAGTATCGCGTGAGATGTATCTGGACGGTATTGTTACCATGTCGATGTCGGGTAAGGCGGCGGCATATATTTCTTCGCACCGCCTGACCACACCGATTATCGCGGTATCGGAAAATCCGCGTTCAGTCCGTCGAATGCAGCTCATGTGGGGCGTACAGGCATTGCCATTCCCAATGCAAGAGTCCACTGACCAAGCTATCGAGAATGTTAAAGAATTGATTGTCCGTAGAAATTATTTAGAGAAAAACTCAACCGTAGTCATTACAGTTGGTCGACCACTTTCGAAGCGACCACGCACTAATATGCTCTGTATTGAGGTATTGTAAGCACACTTACTACCCTTTTTCTTATCATCTGACCTTATCATTCAATACTCGTATTCATGGAGAATCATCAACGTCCTATTATTCTCAGTGCAATGCAACCCACAAGCGGTTTGACGATTGGTAATTATGTCGGCGCACTGCAACATTGGGTAAAGTTTCAAACCACGCATATATGCTACTATTGCGTGGTCGATCTTCATGCTCTCACAGTGCGCCCTAACCCGAATGAACTTCGCGAAAGCACATTAGATGTTGCTGCGATGTACATTGCTGCCGGCGTCAATCCCGACGAGCATACGGTATTCATCCAGTCACATGTCCCCGCTCATGCTGAACTTTCATGGGTACTTGGTGCCTATACAGGCATGGGCGAGTGTATGAAAATGACGCAATTCAAAGAGAAGTCTGAAAAGCACTCCGAAACGATTGGCTTATTTACATATCCCGTCTTGATGGCGGCAGACATTATTCTGTATGATGCCAATCTTGTACCGGTGGGTGATGACCAACGTCAACACTTGGAATTGGCTCGCAATCTTGCCGAACGATTCAACCATTATCACCCTAATACACTGGTTGTACCGGAGCCATATTTCCCTCCGGTGGGAGCACGCATCATGTCGTTGCAAGACCCACAGAAAAAGATGTCGAAATCCGATACCAATCAGAAAGCAACAATTTTTCTGACGGATTCGCCCGATGATATTCGTAATAAAATCAGGCGTGCTGTCACAGACTCCGGTACAGACATACGCTTTGACAAAGAGCGCCCTGCAGTCTCAAATCTGCTGACTCTGTACCAAGTAGCTACAGGGAAAAGTGCAAGCGACATCGAAGAGCATTTTACAGGGAAAGGATTTGGTGCATTAAAATCTGACCTTGCCGATGCCTTGGTCGAACTTTTGCGTCCTGTACACGAACGGTACACTCAAGTTCGTCATGACAAGCAATACTTGCAAGGTGTTATCAGGCAAGGAGCAGAGCGTGCTCATGCACAAGCCAACACTGTGCTTCGCCGTGTGTACGATGCTCTTGGCTTAGTGCGTCTTCGTAACGAGTAGTGGTACCACCTCCATGCTTTTGAATCGGCTTTCGATACGAACAAAAATTATTACTGCTTATACGGTAGTTTTTGGTACGCTGATTTTGGCATTTGCGGCAATTATTTACGAAACGAGTTATCAATCTGCAATCGCACAAACAGATTTACGACTTGAGGAATATATGTCGGAAATTCTGGAAGATATTGATGTGCAAGCCTCAAACCAAGCGGATACACTTGCGCCCGGAGCCCTACCTGTCATTAGTATAGCCACATGGGAATACCCCGATGCTTATGTTGATATTTTTGGACCGAATACTGAGTACATTTTAGGTGACTCGCTTTTGACCTCTTCTCTTGATTCCCGCCTACGAAGCGCACCACGGCGGGAATTTCGTTTTGAGAATATTGTTATCAATGAACGTGAATATCGTTGTTTGCGAAGAGCCGACATGGCAGAAAAAGCACTCCGGCATGTAGTGTGTGTCAGCATTCGTTTAGATGGTGTTGAGCGTGCCATGCGGCAATTACAGTTAGTATTTATTGTGGTCATCCCCTCTGCCTTGCTTTTAGCAGGACTTGCGGCATTGCGTATTACTAAACAAGCTTTCAAACCTATCACTTCGATGATTCGCACGACTCGTACGATTACCGCCAACAACCTGCAGGAACGCCTGATTCTTCCTAAAGTCAATGATGAAGTACACTTGCTTGGCGAAACGCTCAATGCTATGATGGATCGTCTTGAGCGCGGTTTTCTTAGTCAAAAGCAATTTGTAGCTGATGCCTCGCACGAGATTCGCACACCGCTCACGATTCTTCGAAATGAACTGGAGTTTGCACGGCGCACCGATGATTCAGCCGAAGCAAATGAAAGTATTGATATTGCACTCGGCGAGATTGACCGCTTATCTGAACTTACCGAGGCACTGCTCTTGCTGAGTAAACTGGATAGTCGTCAATTACAACTCAAGTATTCGCAAGAACATATTATTGAATTGATCGACGAATGCCTGCTTTTACTTCGCGAAAAAGCCGTAGCAAAATCAATTAGTATGGAGGTCTATACACCGGACACAGAGGACCCACAGCGTTTCCTCCACATACTTGATGTAAAGAAAATCAAAAGTGTTCTTATCAATCTTATTGATAATGCCATTAAGTATTCACCTCAGCATAGCATGATACATATTTCTTGCATCTTTGAGGAAAGAGTAACACATATCGCGGTGGCTGATACCGGAGCAGGTATTCCCCCGGAAGAAATCCCCATGATTTGCAATCGTTTTTATCGCTCGGCAATTGTACGTACCACCACAGAAGGTAATGGTTTGGGACTTGCTATTGCAAAATCCCTCATTGAGATACAGGGTGGTCATCTAGTTGTTGAGAGTGTACTTGGCATAGGATCGACATTCACCATTACTATACCATATCATGTTGACAAACCCACCTACGAAAAAACTACGGAGCCACGTCGTCAATGAACAAAAATTCAGAAATCGTTTCATTGAAATTTCAGGTAGTGCGTGTAGATTGCGCTTATTGATTCACTCACAATGAGTAATCATCCCTTATTTTTTATCACCCTTTATTTCATGGAGTTTATCATGAAAGCACTTCGTAGCCTTGCACTCGTTGCAATCCTCGGTCTCTCTTTTTCAGTTGTAGCTTCTGCTCAAGATAAAGAGCACAAAGCAGAGAAGAAAGAAGCGAAAAAAGAGAAGAAAGCTGACAAAAAAGCTGAGAAAAAAGAAGAGAAAAAAGAAGAGACAAAGAAAGAGAAAAAAGAGAAAAAAGCTAAGAAAGAAGAGAAAAAAGAAGAAAAGAAAGAAGAA
>DHLT01000034.1 GCA_002405405.1 Ignavibacteria bacterium UBA4661
ACTGGGTGCTAGCATTGATGATATCCCAATCTTGTGGATTGCCGGACCAACGACAGGTTTACTCGTACAACCAATTATTGGGCATTTTAGTGATCGTACATGGACACGTTTGGGGCGTAGGCGACCTTATTTTTTAGTAGGGGCAATTCTTGCTTCACTCTCTTTGATTATTATGCCTCATTCATCGGCATTATGGATTGCCGCAGGCATGCTATGGGTATTGGATGCTTCCATTAATATCTCGATGGAGCCTTTTCGTGCTCTGGTGGCAGATCTCCTGCCTGAAGAGCAGCATACAGCAGGGTTTGCAATGCAAAGTTTCTTTATCGGAATAGGAGCAGTCATTGCCTCGGCTCTTCCATGGATAATGACAAATTGGTTCGGCTTGTCGAATACTGCCGGTGCGGGAATGATTCCACTCTCAGTTCGATGGTCATTTTATCTGGGTGCTATTGCCTTTATCTTGGCTGTTGTTTGGACGGTTTTCACGACCAAAGAATATCCTCCACAAGACCATACAGCACATACGAATGAACATCCCTTTGCATTCTTTTCTACTATTACAAAAGACTTTATTGCTATGCCTCCGGCAATGCGGCAATTAGCATTCGTGCAGTTTTTTTCATGGCTTGGGTTGTTCTGTATGTGGATTTATACAACTGCTGGAGTCGCACAGAATGTATATGGTGTGCAATCCGGTGCAACACAAAGTGCTGAGTATAATTCTGCAGCAGACTGGGTAGGAATTTGTTTCGCTGTATACAATGGTGTTGCTGCTCTTGCTTCCTTTGGTTTGGCACCATTAGCTCGACGTATCGGAACGAAAGCAACACATGCAACAGCCCTCATATGTGGGGCTGTCGGATTTGCGGGTATTTTCTTTGCAACGCAACCCAATCATTTGCTGTATGCTATGGTAGGTGTCGGTATCGCATGGGCAAGTATTCTAGCAATGCCATATGCTATTTTGTCTGGTGTTCTACCTCCAGAAAAGATGGGTGTGTACATGGGTATTTTCAATTTCTTTATTGTCATCCCTCAAATTACAGCTGCATTAGTGTTAGGTAGCTTCGTTAAGCATATTGCCGGTGGTCATGCTATCTATGCACTTATGTTAGGTAGCATTGTCTTACTGATTGCCGCAGCATTAACCTTGCGAGTACGCCAACCCTCATGAACATGATCAGTATTATGCCTGCGTTATTCACCCTTTGATTTATCTTCTTTGCTTTCACCAATTATTGAAAAGTATGGCATTAGAAAAAAGACTTTTGGGCTTGACGGGTATAGAAGTGCCTTGCCTTGGTTTTGGTGCGGGATATATCGGTTCGACTAATCTTACAGAACAAGAGTGTGGTACTCTGATCAATCGAGCTGTTGACCTTGGCATGACTTTGCTAGATACTGCACCGGGTTATGGTATGTCGGAGGAGCGAATAGGCAGACATTTGTCATGGAGGCGTAAGGACTTCGTTCTTGTCACTAAAGGCGGATATGGTGTAGAAGGATGTGAAGACTGGACACCGCAGGTTATTACCGCCGGTGTTGAACAAGCTCTTCGGAGAATGAATACTGATGTTATTGATGTTTTTCTTTTGCATTCTTGTCCGCTCGTAACATTACGGCGGGAGGAGATTATTCGTGCATTAGAAGTGGTAAAACACTCCGGTAAAGTACGCTCAATCGGTTATTCGGGTGAAAATGCTGAACTCGAATATGCAGTCTATGCAGGTGTCTTTGATGTAATCGAAACATCCGTTAATCTGTTTGATCAGTGGAGTTTAGAGCGGATACTTCCTACGGCATATGCAAAAGGTTTGGGGGTTATTGCAAAACGTCCACTCGCTAATGCACCATGGCGATTTGCCCAACGACCTGTGGGGAACTACTGCGAAGTATATTGGGAACGAATGATGGCAATGCTACACAATATAGATATTGGTGATTGGAAAAAAAATATGGATGAATTGACTTTACGATTTAGTGCCTATGCTCCCGGTGTGAGTTGTGCAATTACCGGTACAAGTTCTGTGGCAAACCTCGAGCGTAACATAGCATGTGCATCTATGGGTGCTTTGCCGCATGAAATAGTTGCGACATTGCGCTCGGCTTATCGTAAGTATGATGATTATTGGATAGGGCAAGTTTAACTGTATTCATTTTTCACTCGAAGGAATGCAATCATGTTGGATATTCAACGGCGATTAACAAATTCGTTTTACATTTTGCTGAGTTTGCCTGCAACCGCAATGGGCTTTGCATTGTCGGTACAGATTTCAGCATTGAGTTGGATATTGTCCACTCAATACGGATTTGATTTACATAGTGTAGGCTTGGTCTGGGCGGCGGGACCATTGGCAGGTATTCTAGGTCAAGTTATTATTGGTTTTATTAGTGACAGGGTGTGGTTTCTTGAAGGACGTAGAAGACCCTTTATTCTTTTTGGAGGATTGTTGGCGGCACTCATGTTGCAAGCATTGACAATGATTGGTGTTATTCAACGTGCTTTAGGTATGACAAATATTGTGGTGGTTGCAACAGCAGTGGCTCTAACACTTGATTTGGCAATAAATATCAGTTTTAATCCCACACGATCGATTATTGCCGATGTAACACCTGAAGGTGATCAGCGTACTAAAGGATATACATGGATGCAGACAATATCAGGGCTCTTTGGTGCATTGGCATATTTGATTTCTGTTTATTTAGGGAATTATGTTCTAATTGGTATTGGTGTACTTTTAGTCGCAATTTTTTCAATTCTTCCGGTATTCTTTATTCAGGAACCCCGTGAGGTTACAGCAATTGCTGACCAACACCATGAAGTACATCATGGTACCAATCTCAAAGAATTACTCAAAATTTATCTTGCTCATGCTTTTGCATGGTTTGGTGTGCAAAGTATGTTCATTTATGCGATTGGACCTATCAAGCAGATCATGCCCCAAGGTGCATCGAATGATGATATCGGTAAAGTAATTTCGATGTGTTTCTTTCTGTTAAATACGATTGCTTTTCTTGTTCCTTCTTTTGTTCTCGAACCTATGACACATCGATTTGGTCGTGTGCGTACGCATTGTATGGCAATGGGTTTAATGGCAATAGCATATTTCGGTATGAAATTTTTTGGAACAACACCAACTATCTTATACGCATGTATGGTTGTTGCGGGCATAGGTTGGGATGCAGTCGTAAGCTTACAATTTGCAATTATGTCTGAGCATGTAGA
>DHLT01000214.1:0-4226 GCA_002405405.1 Ignavibacteria bacterium UBA4661
GTTTCCTACATACAATACATCAGGACGAACCGCTTTACCTTTGTCTGTATTGAAGTCTGCGTACAAGAGTTTTCTATCATTCGGGCGTTGCCAAATGGTGAGGGTTTTCGGCACTAATGAAGCACCTTGAAAAGTAGTTTCTGTACGCAGTTGTTTTGCGCCTACATAGATACGGCTCGAATCATTATCATCGATCATGGTATCAAAGAGTGCCATAAGTCCTGCACTCATAGGTTTGCCGGAAACATTCTCAATTGTGTACTCGATACGATAGTGATAGCCGGGTTTGCCAACAGCAACATCTTGGAAGTTTTGATCAACCGGAACAAGTTTTTGGGTAATGTTTGCGCCCGCAAAATGATATGTGATGTCAGAAAACATCGAAAATCTCGGACCCTTTTCGATAACCGTACCTGTGATATACCGAACATCATTACGGAAATGTGGAGCATTGCTTGCTAATTTCCCATTGATCTTGACAACAAAATGTGATGTTGAAAAAGGAATCGGATAGCCGTACATGAGGCGCTTATCATCCATGCCGATAGTGAATCGTCCGTCATTCGGTCCGACACTGACAGAGTCCGGTTTTTAACCATAGACGGGCGGTTTATACGCTGGTGCGACAGAAACAGAAACTGATTTCTCGGCGATAACTTTATTATCACGCTCAACTTGGAGAGTGAATGATGTTGTTTGGTCAGGTGTTACACGCACAGAATTGCTGTTTTCGGGTATTGTGCCGACTCCTTTGATAGATATCTTTACTCCTTTGTCATTGCGGACAGTCCATCGCAATGTAGAAGTTTCCCCTTGTTTGATCGAAGCAGGTTGTGCCTCAAATTCTACAATCTGTGGCGGCTGAACCACATTCACCGTAGCAGTGCGCTCTGCGAGCATTTTACCATCACGCTCTACTTGCAAGGTGTAGGTTGTTGTTTCGTCTGGGCTGATACGAGAGCTCTGCACACCCGGTGCTATTGCACCAATGCCACTAATCGAAATACGTGTTTGTTCGGTGTTTTCGATTGACCATTGCAGAGTTGATGATTCACCTTTTTGAATGGTTGTGGGAGTCGCTTCAAAGCGAGCTATTTGTGGTGGCTTGAGCGTACTGCATCCTGCAAGAATGAGTAATCCAACAAAGCCGATACAGAAGAAGCGTGTACACTGACTACGCTGAAGAGTTGAGAAGTATTTCATACTGGTACTATGAAGAGAATAAAAAAAACGGGAACATCATTCACCATGTCCCGCCTGAGGTAGTACCAGTACCCGAACCAATGACATGCCGAATATGTCCCCGAACGCGGGGCACATATCCGTTATGTTTATTGGTTCAGCGTCTTTTGAATGTTGGTACTTTTCAGGCGAAAACGCTAACGTGTATGCTAATATGTTATATCTGACCATAGCATGATCGATGCTATGCACAGGATATTATGCCATCATTGTAAATGCCTCTGAAAGAAAATGATTGGAGAACACGATATACGAAAGACGTAGCCCACATAGAGCATGGTCTTTCAAGTTCCACAGTGGTTCGATTAAGTTGGCGAGAATGCACACCGCAATATACAGACAGTATCACAAAGATTAAACTTCGTGCGAGTTTTTACAAAATCGTTCATGGTGCAGAAGAATGGCGGAGTTGCAATAGCTCTGCTTCGCATCGAGCAAGAATAGAGTGCCTGCTTTCATCTCCACGCTCTTGGGCAACAAGTTTGAGTGCCTCGATGATGATGTCAAAATCTTGTGTGCTGTACTGTTTCATCTCTTCTTCTAAGTGCAAAAGTGATGCTTTTCTCCGCCGAACACCATCGCTTCCAACCACATAAAGAGGAGCTTCCAAAACCTTTTCACGGCTGTAGCGACTGTCGTTGCGCCGTATGGGTGTTGTAAGATGACTGTAATCGTCGAGCATTGTGTTTTTCCTGAAATTATTGTTGCAACTTATGTCGAACAAAAATAATCAAAACAGACAGATTCAAAAGACCGTCATTGCGAGCGAAGCGTGGCAATCTACACAATATGGTTTTCAACTGAAAGCAGGGCAGTGGGATTGCCGCGCTTCATTGCATTCCGCTCGCAATGACGGTTGTGGTATGATGATTTTTCGTTGAAGGTAGGGCAGTGGGATTGTGGGGCAAGTCCACTTTGGGAAGAGCGCCAATCCACTTTTTTCGATAAATTACTTGTACGTATAATTGTGTATAACACCATGCGCAACCATTTCTACTTTTTTGTTATTCCATTGGGGAGAATGTTTCATGCCGGAAACAACATCAGTCGATCTTAACGCACTCAAGATCAATCGTTCAGGTGTCGTTGCATCACGATTCTCGCGTAAAAAAGTCATCATCGGGAGTGTTATTCTACTCGTCCTCATTGCTATCATTGCTATGATGTCGTCCGGTGGTTTTCCGGTCGAAGTGCAGGTTGCATCGGTTACGACAATGTCGCCCGCACAAGCAAATACGGTACTCACAGCGAATGGCTATGTCGTGGCGCAACGCAAAGCCGCTGTTTCCTCGAAAGTTACGGGGCGTTTAGTCGAACTCAATGTGGTCGAGGGTGATCGTGTTCGTGCGGGGCAAATTATCGGTCGTATTGAAAGTGCCGATGTCGTTGCTTTGGTCGAACAGTTGAAAGCCGCATTAGCATTGTCGCAAGCTGATGTGGTCAATGTCGAAGCTGATGTTGCCGAAGCAGAATTAGACTTCAAACGTAAGACTCAACTCAAACAAGAAAGAGCTATTTCGCAAGTTGAATATGATGTATCACTCACGAAATTCAACAAAGCAAAAGCACTGCTCAATGCTCGAAAATCTGCGGTTGCGATGGCACAAGCGAATCTCCGCAATGCCGAAGTACAACTCGAAAACACAATCATTCGCGCTCCATTTGATGGTACGGTACTGACTAAGAATGCAAATGTTGGCGAAGTGATTACCGCACTGGGTGCATCGGCAGGTTCGCGTGGGGCAGTGGTTACGCTTGCCGATATGGCTTCGTTGCAAGTAGAAGCCGATGTGTCAGAATCAAAAATTCAACGTATTACTCCAAATCAACCCTGCGAGATTGTGGTTGATGCGTACCCTGACAAACGTTACAAAGCAATGGTTGGAAAAATCATTCCAACAGCTGATCGTGGCAAAGCAACGGTACAAACAAAAATTCAATTTGCTGAGCGCGATGAGCGAGTACTTCCCGAAATGAGTGCAAAGGTTGTATTCCTGAAAGCAACGATTGACCCCAATGCTCCTGTACGCCTGATTGTGCCTGCTTCCGCCATCGTTCAGCGCGATGGCAAGCAAGTAGTCTTTCGTGTAAAAGGCGAAATCGTAGAAATGCTACCAATTGTTGCCGGTGATGTCGTTGATTCTTTTCTGGAAATCAAAGAAGGATTAGCGCAAGGCGATCAAGTGGTCGTAAAACCCGATGAGAAACTCCAAGCAGGTGCGAAAGTAAAAGTGAAGTAGATGTCATTGTGATATTTTTTGTTGAACAAAAGTTCTTTTTCTAGTAACCTCACCCAGTCCTGCGTCTTCGACTACGGACAGCACTCTCATTTGAGGAGAGGACTGATTGAGCAAAACTGCAAGCTTTGCGAAATCGGGAGAGGTTCATACAAATAGCTATTGGAGAGAACGCTATTTTCGTTGAGTCCTATGTCAAACATTGCCCTTGTTATCGAAGAGCGCGCTCATGAAGTCGGCAATTTTCTTGTCGGGCGGCTTTTGCCATTCCATTCCAAGCGAATGGTGGGTCCTTTTATTTTTATCGACCACATGGGTCCGGCAGAGTTTCAAGCCCATGAGAATTTCGATGTTCCACCGCATCCGCATATTGGGTTATCGACACTGACCTATCTCTTTGAGGGAAGCATCATGCACCGCGATAGTTTGGGAACAGCGATTGAAATCAAGCCCGGACAAGTGAATTGGATGACGGCGGGGCATGGCATTGTCCACTCCGAGCGCACACCCGATCATCTTCGCCCGATTGCAAAGCGTATGCACGGCTTGCAGATTTGGGTTGCTTTGCCTAAAGAGCATGAAGACATCGAACCAAATTTTTATCATGCTGATGAAAATGAGTTACCTGCTTGGCAAGAGGACGGCGTACAGTATCGCTTAATAGCCGGAAGCGTGTTAGGACATACATCACCCGTGCCGGTATATAGCGCATTGTATCTGTTGGAAATCAAAACACAGGAAACAAGA
>DHLT01000214.1:4364-5763 GCA_002405405.1 Ignavibacteria bacterium UBA4661
AATCAAAACACAGGAAACAAGAACGATTACGATTGGCGATCAACTCTTTGGTGAAAGTGGTTTGTATATTCTTGAGGGGGCGGTAGAGTCTGATGGTACAGTCTTCGAGCCACGAAGAATACTGATTGCCAAAGACAGTACATTGTGTTCCTTTACGATGCACGCGGGGAGTACGGTGTATATCTTCGGCGGTGAACCATTTGCTGAGCAACGATTTATGTATTGGAATTTTGTAGCAACCTCACGGGAACGTCTGGACGCGGCAAAAGAACGCTGGCAGAAACAGGAGTTTCCCGTTATCGAGGGTGAAACAGAATTTGTGCCATTACCTCTTCCCAAAGTATAACACACAACGAACTATATCCTTATGCCGATAGCAATCGAAGTCAAAGACTTATACAAATCCTACAAGCGGGATGCGCTCGAAGTACCTGTCTTGAACAATGTCTCGCTCGATATCGAGCGCGGAGAATTTATGGCTCTTATGGGTCCTTCGGGTTCGGGCAAAACAACCTTACTCAATATCATTGCCGGTATTGATCGCCCTACGAGCGGTCGTATTTTGGTTGAAGGGCAGGATATAGCACAGCTTAATGAAAAGCAATTAGCACAATGGCGTTCGGAGCATGTAGGATTTATTTTTCAATTCTATAATCTCATTCCTGTCTTGACTGCTTTTGAAAATGTTGAGTTACCATTGCTCTTAACACCGCTTTCCAAAGCCGAGCGTAAGCGTCAAGTGCAGATGTCGCTTGAGATTGTCGGCTTAGGCGAACGTATGAAACATACACCGAATCAACTTTCCGGTGGACAGCAACAGCGTGTGGCGATTGCTCGTGCGATTGCTACCGATCCTACGATTATCGTTGCCGATGAACCCACCGGTGATTTGGATAAGAAATCTGCTGAGGAAATTATGACTCTGCTCACGCGGTTGAATAAAGAATTCAACAAAACGATTGTCATGGTTACGCATGACCCGGGTGCGGCTGAACGCGCTTCGGTGCAACGTCATCTGGAAAAAGGTGATCTATTACCATTAGGGCAGTAATGCCATTGGTAGCATACTATGTGGAATATCATCAAACTTGTCTTAAAAAATTCCTTGCGCCATAAGCTTCGCGCGAGCTTAACGATTGTGGGTATTGCGATTGCCGTGATCGCCTTTGGGTTGCTTCGCACGGTTGTTACAGCATGGAATGCCGGTGTGGATATGTCGTCTGCGAATCGTTTGATTACGCGCCAAGCAGTATCATTTATTTTTACTCTACCATATTCCTATCGTGAAAAAATCAGCCGTATTGAGGGTGTCGAAACAGTAACATGGCTCAATTGGTTTGGTGGATTATACATTGACAAAAATCAGTTTTTTGCGCGGTGTGCGTGTGACCCTGAAACC
>DHLT01000214.1:5903-7246 GCA_002405405.1 Ignavibacteria bacterium UBA4661
GGCGTGTGACCCTGAAACCATTCTTAAAGCTTATCCTGATCTTCTGTTATCCGAACGTGAATTTGCAGATTTCAAGCGCGAGCGCAACTCCTGTATTCTTGGTGCCGACATTGCACAAAAGTATAATCTGAAACTCGGCGATGTCATGGATATGGAGGGCGATATTTATCCGGGTAAATGGCAGTTTGTGGTGCGTGGGATTTACAAACCCCGCGATAAAACTGTTGATGGTACACAGATGTTTTTTCATTGGAAATACCTTGATGAGCGCATGAGAATTGATGATCAGACACGTTCCGGCGAAGTAGGATGGTTTGTTGTAGTGATTAAAGATCCGAACCGTTCGGCAGAAATTTCCGAACAAATAGATGCACTCTTTAAGAACTCACGTGCCGAAACAAAAACAGAAACTGAACGCGCTTTTCAGCAAGGGTTTTTGTCGGCGGCAGGTGCGATTGTGCAAGCCATCAACATCATGTCTTTCGTGATTATCGGGATTATTTTTTTGGTGTTGGGGAATACCATGGCAATGTCTGCTCGTGAGCGAACACGCGAATATGCGGTCATGAAGTCACTGGGTTTTACGGCAAAGCATTTGGTAATTTTTATTGCAGGTGAATCGCTGATGGTGGCATGTCTTGGTGCAGGGTTGGGATTATTCCTGCTCAATCCGCTGATTGAGGGGTTTGCAATGGCAATTCCCAAGGGATTCTTTCCGGTGTTTTACTTGGAGAAAACAACGATTGCTTTAGCGATTGGTTCTGCGGTGATGATTGGGATTGGTGCTTCGATTATACCGACGATTCGTGCATTAAAGACCAGCATTGTTGATGGTTTGCGCTTTGTCGGGTAAGCTGTGCTGTGAGCATAGCAATAGAACCCGTTCGCTGAGCCTGTCGAAGCGAGTTGCAAAGGAATAATCAATCTCTGTCGTCCGCTGAGACGTTCCCTGAGCTTGTCGAAGGGTTGTCGAAGTAACTGGTAATAATAATTCTTATAGTAAACAATATGTCCAAAGGATACCTCTACATACTCTTGTGTAGTAATGGCACATATTACACGGGTAGCACAACAGGCATGGAAGCACGATTATATCAACATCAGCAGGGAGTAGGAGCAAATTACACTCAAAAGTACCTTCCTGTTCAATTAGTGTTTTGCCAAGAGTTTGATCGTATTGAAGAGGCATATCAACGAGAAAAGCAAATACAGGGCTGGAGCAGAAAGAAAAAAGAAGCATTGATTACAGGTGCATATGAATTATTACCAATGCTCTCGAAATCAAAGCAGTAAGCGTGCTTCGACGATTCAGCGAACGGGTTTAGGAATGCACTTCGACAGGC
>DHLT01000214.1:7422-11674 GCA_002405405.1 Ignavibacteria bacterium UBA4661
GATATCAGCTAACTGTGTTTATATTGCGCTTCGACGGCTCAGCGAACGGTTTTAAGAATGCACTTCGATTCTGCTTCAAGCTTAGGAAAAGCAGGATAAGTAAACGGGTTCACGAGTGTTTTTTACAAGTATAAAGCAGAGAGTCTCCATGACGATTCCATTTTCCTATATCATCAAAAATTTCACCGCGCGAAAAGTTACATCGCTCGTAACACTTACGGGCATTGGGCTGGTGGTGTTTGTCTTTGCCGCAGTGCTGATGATGGCAACGGGCATTGAGAAAACCTTAGTTGCTACAGGTACAGAGGGCAATGTGATTATTGCTCGTAAGTCGTCGAGTGGCGAGATTACGAGTATTATTGACCGTGCAACCATGAATGTTTTGCTCACTACACCGGGCGTTGCCACTGCATCTGATGGTACACCACTTGTTACCACTGATGGTGTTGCAATTCTCAACTTGACGAAGCGTAATGGCGGTATGAGTAATGTTGCCGCGCGTGGAGTATCACCGCAAGTGATGAGTATTCGCTCATCAGTAAAAATAGTCGCAGGACGAATGTTTAATTTTGGTACACGCGAACTCATTGTTGGCGAGTCCTGCGAGAAAAACTTTTTAGGAACGCATATCGGCGAGCGTGTGAAAATCGGTAGCGATGAATGGCTTATTGTGGGTGTTATGGCATCCGGTGGAACAGGATTTGATTCGGAGGTCTGGTGCGATATTGAGCAATTGCAACAAGCACTCAATCGCAATCAATCCTTTTCAACAATCACGTTTCGTATTGAGAAACCCGACATGTTGGAGGGCTTTCAAATGCGCTTGGCTCGCGATCCTCGCTTGAATCAATTTGAAGCAGAAACCGAAAAGCGATTCTATGCGAAACAATCGGAAACGATGTCCATTTTTATTCGTGTCTTGGGGATTTTTACTACGTTGATTTTTAGTACGGGAGCGATCATTGGAGCAATGATTACGATGTATGCGGCAGTTGCAAATCGCACGACTGAGATAGGGACATTGCGTGCTTTGGGCTTTCAGCGGTCGAGTATTTTGTATGCGTTTTTGGCAGAGGCATTGGTACTTTCACTTATTGGTGGTATGGTTGGAACGGCATTAGCATCGCTCTTGCAATTTGTGTCGATTTCAACACTCAATTTCGGTTCATTTTCTGAAGTGTCGTTCTCTTTTGCCATGACACCCGACATTGTTATCACAGCTATGGTTTTCTCGCTTGCTATGGGCTTTGTAGGTGGCTTCCTGCCGGCTTGGCGTGCCTCACTCATGGATATTTTGGCGGCACTGCGTGGTGGGTAGTTTTCTCTATAGTCGCAGTAATGAATTTCTACTTTGTTTGTGGGGACATGCCATGGCATGTCCCTACGCAAGGAGGGAATGATAGCCATGTTTGGATTGAAGATGCGATAGGGGAAACTTACTTCCTGCGGCGTTTTGGAAGGGCAGTGAGCAAATCAGCTGAACGTTCTTCTGCCTCGCGGATGTGTTCAAAAGTCATACTCTCTTGCAAGGTTTGAATCTCTTTCATCATGTGTTCCTTCTGCTCTGTGCTGAGAGCATGTTTTTGTACATGTGCCACATAGTACCACGCGAGAGCTTCGACTTTGTTGGAATCGACTCCTGTACCTTCCGCGTAGGAATTCGCTATTTGAATCTGTGAATGAACATGTCCTCGTTCTGCCGCTTTCCGAAACCATTTGAATGCTGTGCGCACATCCTTTTCGACACCCATTGCTTCTGCATAGCATAGACCAAGACGATACTGTGCATCCTCATCATCTTGTTTTGCTGATTTAGTGAACCATCGGACTGCTTCTTGCGGATTCTGCGGAGCGCAGTCGCCATTCTCGTACATTGTGCCTAATACATATTGCGACAATGCTGATCCGCGATCGGCGGCACTACTTATCCACTTGAACGCAAGAGCAGAGTCCTTGGGAATCTTTTCACCACTGAGATATAATGCACCAAGATTATGTTGCGCACGTACTTCGCCTTGCTCTGCTGATTTAGTGTACCACAACACAGCTTGTTGCATGTTTTGCTCCAGGTGTTCTCCATCGGAATAGAGCAGACCAAGCGTGAGTTGCGCATGGGCATTACCTCGCGCGGCGGAGAGTTTGAACCATCGTATTGCCTCAGGGATATTTTTTTTGGTGTTGATGCCGAGCATATACATCGCCGCGACTTCATCTTGAGATTTTGGGAAGCCGAGCTTTGCTTTCTCCAAAGCATCTTGGAAGTATTCTACATCATCTTGTGCAAATAGAGCATGTGTGAATGCCACACCAACAAACATGAGAGCAAGTGTACAACGAATATAACGCATAGACTGTACGAGTGTGTAGAGCATTGCAACGATAGAATTGTATAACAAACAAGAGCAGAAGCGCGACACTCCTGCTCTTGTCTAAAGAGTCCGTAGATACGAATTAGTTCTTCTTGATATTCTGTAAAATAATTTCACTGATGTCCACCACACTGACCGAATCAATCTTGTCGGCGGCTTTCACGCCATCGGTCATCATCGTCATGCAGAATGGACAATTCACCGCAATCGTGTTCGCGCCGGTATCGAGCAACTCTTCTGTGCGCTCGATATTGACACGTTTGCCGACGACTTCTTCCATGAACATACGACCGCCACCTGCGCCACAGCATAAGCCGCGATCTTTACTGCGAGGAGCTTCGAGAATCGTCAAGCCCGGAACATTTTCAATCGTTGCACGCGGTGCTTCGTATTCATCGTTATAGCGACCCAAATAACATGAGTCATGATAGGCAACCGTTGCTTCGGAGACTGCCGTACGGTCGATCTTGATTTTGCCTGTAGCGATCAATTACAAGATGAATTGCGAATGGTGCGCAACCTCATAATTGCCACCAAAAAGAGGATATTCATTCTTGAGGGTGTTCAAGCAGTGTGGGCAGGTTGCAACGATTTTTTTCACATTGTAGTTATTCAAAGTTTCAATGTTCATTTTCACCATCGAATCTGCAAGATATTCGTTGCCTGTACGCCGTGCGACATCGCCTGTACAACGCTCTTCCTTGCCGAGAATGCTGAAATTCACACCGGCAATCGTCATCAATTCAGCAAATGCTTTGGTAACTTTTTTTGCACGTTCGTCATAACTTCCTGCACAACCCACCCAAAAGAGAACATCGAAATCAGGATTTTCTTCGGCAGTTTTGACTGATGTACCTTCGCGCCACGCATCGCGGTCATCATGCGAAAAACCTCCCCAAGGTACTGCATTGGTTTCCATATTGCCAAAAACATCAGGTAATTGCGCACCTTCATCAGAGAAATTTGCTTCCATGAGTGTGAGCGTTCTGCGCATATCGACAATCGCCGGAACATGCTCAATCATGACGGGACACTCTTGCTGGCACGCGCCACAAGTTGTGCAAGCCCACAGTGCTTCAATCGGGATATACTCACCGATGAGTTTTTTATTCCAAATGTTTTTTTCTTCTTCGGTGAGCATACGATCAAAAAGTGCTTGACCTGTTTCATCAAGTTCTTTACCGGCAAGAATACTTGTGATAGCGACTTTCTCTTCAGAGTTGGCGGTTGGTTCGTAGTCTTTGAATTTCATCATCAGCGGAGCTTTATCCATCGTACGATCATGAATAGCCACAATGATCTCACGTGGGTCAAGCACTTTGCCGGTTTGATTGGCAGGGCAGACACTCGTACAACGTCCGCAGTGCGTACAGGTGTAGCCGTCAAGGATTGTTTTCCACGTAAAGTCTTGGATATCTGACGCACCGAACTTCTCTAATCCTTCTTCCTCGAAATTGATCGGTTGAAGTGTATTGGGATATGAAAGATTACCAAAGAAAACATTCGGCAAAGAAGTTAAAACATGCAGGTGTTTTGAGTAGGGAAGATAATTCATAAACCCAAAAACCAAAAGCATAGCCAACCACCAAAACACTTCGAAAAGAATATGTGCAGAAGAACCTTGGAGAGCCGGAGCAAGCATTGCCGCTACAGGTCGTACAGCCCACGAGCCATCAGCACCGAGTGCAATACGCGCAGAATTTTGAAAGAGGATTGATGTAACAATACAGAAAATGGTAATCAAGATCATTGCGGCTTCAACTTTCTCGCCTTCAACCTGTAAACGCTTCACTTTGGTGATATACCGCCGCCACAGTGCAGCCATCGTGAGGACAATAATCAACGCACAAAAAATATCGGTGAGAATAGTTAGCGGAGTGTAG
>DHLT01000026.1 GCA_002405405.1 Ignavibacteria bacterium UBA4661
CATGGCGCAATGTGTGCTTTTGCCACCCCAAAAGTCAAGGATGACTTTCCGAATGGTACAGTTTACTTTCCGAATGGGCAGAAAACGATTATGTTGGACTTGGAAATGGTATTTTTGTTGTGTACGAAGTAATGTCGGTGGAGGTAATTTTCAGACATTTTTCTTCGTACCCCGAATTACTTTTTTGATGGCTGTTTCTTGTATGTATGCACAAGGAGTTAGGAGTAAAAAAACGACTACTACGGGTCGTTGTTGTTGAAGATGATGACGACACACGAGAGGTAATTCTTTCTGTGTTGCAGGGCGATCTTGAGCAGTATGTTCAGGTGGTGGGTTCGACCGACACGATGGATTCGGCTCTTGTTCTTTTGCATACCGAGCGTCCTGATCTTATTTTATTCGACATTCATCTTATCGGCGGTACGGCATTCGATGTACTTGACCAATTAGAAATGGAATCTCATTGGGTTATTTTCATTACATCGTTTGCCGAATATGCCACAAAGGTCTTTGAGTACAATACTGTCGATTTTATTGTCAAACCCATTGTTCCTGAACAGTTACAGCAACGATTGCTGAAAAAACTATCGGTTTTTCAAAAGTTTGAAGAGATCAACCAGCATGATCCAATTCCTGTAGAGTTGAATGCGATCGATACGCAGAATAATACGGCTTTACAACACGACCACAGTGGAAAATTTCGTGTTTTGAAACATGGCATAACAACAGTACTATCCGTAAGCGATATTGTGTATTGCAAAGCAGAGCGAAGTTACACATTGGTTGTCTGTGCCGATGGTACAACTTACGAAGTAACAAAACCTCTTATATCTCTGCAAGAAGAGTTTGAAGTGTACAATGTTTTTGTGCGGGTACATCGCTCGTATCTGGTCAATGTCCATCATATTGCCTCGTATTATCGCAATGGTCGATCGCTCGTCCTACGTTTGCATTATAGTGTCGAAGAAATACCAGTTGCGAGATTTTTTATTCAAGATTTTCTCAGCGCAATTCAATTGTAAAGGTATCTGTGCGTTGTTTTTATTTCTTTCGGTGTATCCTTTGTATCCTGTGCCTCGGTCAATGTACCTCTATCATGACACAGGCGAAAACGGATACTGTAGTTCACGAAAGAAAACAATTTCCTTTAGTTACATGTTCTGATTCATTGGGTGGAACATGGTCAGGATCGACACATGGGTTGGAATACCGGATTGGCAGTTTCGAAAAAGTTTTTCGGTATTCACCATTTCGGCAAGAGGGACTACCCAACGATACTATCTTAGCGGTGTGCTTGCTCAGCAAAACAATGGTTGCTGTTGCCACCATTTCCGGCTACTGTTTTATAGATATGCACGCCGTTACAACAAAAAAAATAGTTGAAATGCCCGATCGCAAAGATTTTACTAAGGACATTCTGCTTGCCCATGCTATTGAAAAACTTTCGCCCACCTCGATTGTGACTACCGATCATGTGCGCAAAGCTCTCTATTCGCTTGATACGTCTGGTGTACTCAAACAGATAGATTCTCTGCCGCGCTACCTCGAACGGGAAAAGCCCTATCTTTCGACATTGGTGGGACACACTATGACGGTTAATGAGAATTTATATCGTCCGATTGTCTTGGATGGCGATACGATTCGTA
The DNA here is from genome assembly GCA_002405405.1 of Ignavibacteria bacterium UBA4661. Classification (GTDB taxonomy): domain Bacteria; phylum Bacteroidota; class Ignavibacteria; order Kapaibacteriales; family UBA4661; genus UBA4661. Next base: position 1,647 of record DHLT01000026.1, read on the forward strand.
TTCCACGTGACCAGTTGGTGGTAATAGATTTTTCACTCGGCAAGTATGCCCCTTCTATTATCTTCGAGGATTCGCTCCTTTTCTCCAGTTTTATTGAAGGGTTTGATTCTCGGCGAGCATTACCCGGAAAAATGTGGCGACGGGCAATGTGTATTGAGCATGGTGGTACCTATACGTTTCGGGCATATCTTCTTAATGCTCAAGGAGAAATTATTTCAGCCCCTGCATTTATTTGTGTCTTTGTTGTTCCCATGTTATGGTGGGAAAAACCATCGGTGCATTGGAGTATCGGATTATCGATGTGTAGCATTATTTTGGGTTCACTACGATATTCAGCCGTCAAAAAACAGCGCAGACGCGAGCGTGTTCTTCGCGAGGAATTATTGGCAGTGCGTAATCAGGTCTTGGAAACACAAAATAAACTCCTCGAAACAGAGAACAAACTCTATGCAATGGAGTCGAGCAGTTTACAATTAGCCAATTTATCGCTTGCAATGAATCCACACTTTGTCTTTAATATCTTAGTAGTGCTTCATCGTTTGGCAGGCAAGGGCGATACCCAACAAGTACAAGCATATCTTTTGATGTTTATCAATATGCTCCGCTATATTGTTTCAAGCTCTCTTCTAACATTGTCCTCACCGCCTAAAGTATTTCATGATGAAAAGCCGAATACCGAAGAAGACAAAGAAACGGTATCGAAGCTATATCCATCATCATCGAATCTCTTTTTTCGAGATGAATTAACGCAATCCTTTGCACGACCATTTGACGAGGATATAGATTTTCTTTGCAATTATGTTGCTATGGAGAGTTTTCGAATATCGAAGCATATTGAATTCCACGTACATTGTGCTCATGAGAATATCCGCAAACACAAAATCCCTGCGATGATTTTACAACCATTAGTAGAAAATTCCATAAAATATGGCATCGAACAGCATCTCTCGCCCGTGATTGATCTTCATGTCGATTTTCATTCGATTATTCACCCAAACGATGCGATTTTATGTACCGTAACCGATAATGGACAAGAAATACGAACAAAATACAGGATGTATTCCCATTCGCCTTATGGCAAATCTGAACGTCTTGCCATTGCGACACCCATTATCGAAAAACGCCTCCGCATGTTGATTGAGCCATATATTGTTCCTGATACGTACCGATTTCTTTCATACTCTAAGGTTGATAAAGGCAATCTCAAAGCTTCTGTTACTATTCCGCTCTTCGATGTCTTTCTGTATAATCGTTCGTTGTATTTACCTGAGGATGTCGAGCGTCAGCTTCCCATCGAACGCCAACGATTTTAATTGGTGCAGAGTTGTGAGGAACGCTCATATTGTGCCGATTTCATATTCATATTCTTGTTTTCAAAGGTTGCTTCTATGTCCTCAAAACGTCTTGCTATTATTGCTATTGGTATTGCTTCACTCTTGCTGTTTGGTGCATTAGGCTATTTCTCCTATACATACTTGCAGACCCTGCGCACCTACAAACCGATTCCCCTTGAGCGGGTCTTGAATGAAGAGCGCGTGGCAAAAGTCTTTGGTGTTGATGCACGAAAAAATCCTGCTGATTTTGGATTTTCCTATACCGAAGAAACCTATGTATCCAAAGCTGATAATATCAAATTGTCGGGATGGTTTATGCCCGCCAAGCGCGAGGACTCCGTGAAGCGGTGCTTGGTGTTTGTGCATGGGCGGTCGGACAACCGCATGATGATGATGAAATACTTGGAATTAGTGCGCTCCGCCGGACTCGATTCTTCGTATTCGGTGTTCATGGGCGATATGCGCAATGCAGGGAATTCAGAACCCGGAATCACTGATATGGGCTATGAAAATGCTGAGGATATTCTGTACACACTCGACTTTCTGCGTACGCAGAAAAAGATCACTCATGTTGTCATTTTTGCCCATTCGATGGGAGCAATGGCAACGAGTATTCTGTTTCACCGACCCGATTTACAAGCCGATATGCAGTATTTGCAACAATCCGGTGTAACGATTGACAAAATTATTCTCGATTCGCCGCTTGCCAATGCCCGCGATAATGTACTCAATACCGGTGCTGTTACGCGCGGTCTGCCACTCTCGGTGATGAATCAACTCTTGTGGCTGTTTGATGTGACTAAAAGCGGGTATTTGGATTCCATGCGCTTGTCGGTTACTCTGCGCAATGTTCATACTCCCATTCTGATTACCCAAATGCGACCGGATTCCGTTACACCAACACCGATCCTGGAGCGCGAGCTGTCGCTTCTGCACAATCCTGCCGTTCATGTGAAGTATTTCCCCAAAGGAGCACATGTACGTGGCTATCTTGTGCTGGAGCAGAAACAAGAATTTACTGATGTCATAGCGGGATTTATTCGGCAGTAGCTATCATTTTCCATCTGTTATCAAATCTTCAGATTGAGATAATACCTATACAAAACAACAGGGATACATTGCGTGCATTTCGTCACTCTTTTTCTTATTGGTGGTGCCATGCAAACAAAAGTTTCCTTTCCATATTCAACATTTTTTTCTCACAAACCAGAGAGCAATGTCCTTGGCATTGTCAATACAGTGAAGCGGCTCACCGTTATTGGTTTTGCTATGTCAGGCATTCGCTTGGATAAATTCACCCTTACCAATTACATTGCTCTGCTGTTTATTTGTCTTGGGTATTTCTCTCATTCGATACTCGAGCACATGCTTGCACAGACACCTTCGTTTGGTGTTGTTGCTTGGTGGTATTTTGTGTGCTTGTTTCTCATTCGTTATGCCTATTTATTTGCCTCATTTATTCCTAAAGGAATTGCCTATCAACTGCAATCACGGTATGCTGAAGAAAAAGCCTATAATTTATACGAAATTGGTACGTCGTGGATGTTTTTTCAGCGAACATTAAGTATTGGCTTGTTGATGTCAACGCATAGTAATTCTCTCTTGTCGTTGTCATTATTTTCTGATCCATTGTGGGGGATGGTCTTTCCTCTTGTTGGTGGGGGGCTTATTTTGATGAGTACATTTGTCAATGTATGGGCTACATACTTGATAGATATTGACACCTATTTTTATAAAGACTTGTTCGTAGGCCGTATTTTGAAAGATTTCAGCTTTTCGGTACCCTACCGATATTTTTCTAATCCCATGTATGGTATCGGGCAGGCAGGGAGTTATGGTTTGGCTCTGATATTCTGTTCTTGGGAAGGTATCGTTGCATCTCTGCTTAATAAAGTTGCGATGTATGTATTTTATTTTTTGATAGAGAAACGCCT
>DHLT01000078.1:0-1021 GCA_002405405.1 Ignavibacteria bacterium UBA4661
AGCCCCCGAATTACTCTCTTCCCTTGCTATCCAATATGGCAGTGATATTCCTTTCTTTTTGCTGGACACACGATTCGCTGTTGGAACATCACGTGGTGAAACTTTAGAACCACTCTCTGTCGGTGACGTATGGGATGATTTTGTACTACTCCTTTGTTTTCCTGGTATTCATGTCTCTACACCCCTGGCATACAAAGCAATCAATCGTAAAAGCGAGCGTAGTGCAAGCAATCTTGCAGATCTTCTTTCCAGCCCTGATGCGCTTCTGCACAATATGGTCAATGATTTTGAATTGCCTGTTTTTGAGCAGTATCCTTTACTCCGTATGCTTCACAAAACATTGCAAGATTGTAATACTCTACGTGCATGGATGAGTGGCAGCGGCTCCACAATGATTGGTATTTTTCATCAAGAAACCGAGGCTTTAAGCGCCGCCAGACATATCGAAAAACTATACGCAATCAACACACAAATCGCACACTTTGTCTAGGCGATGTATGAACTTTCTTCCGCATACTACACCGAATAAATTGTACTTTTGCACCTCGTTTGACAAAAACGCAGAAGTAAAAATGCAGTTTATGCCCGTAACCAACATAACACCGTTTTGATCACAAATAGCATAGTCCTATGAACATCTTACTGACGGCAACCGAGGTATTCCCCTTTGCAAAAGCGGGTGGCCTAGCCGATGTTGCTTCTTACTTACCTAAAGAGTGGGAAAAACTTGGCCATAATGCTATCATCGTCATGCCCAAATACGGCAATATAAATACCTATACCTTTGGTATTACGCCAACGGATATTGTCGTGCCCGTACCTATGGGACAATGGATGGAATATACTCGCTTGTGGCGAGGAACATTACCCGACTCAAATGTACCGGTGTACTTTCTTGAGAATGCCGATTACTTTGACCGCCAAGGTATCTATGGCAATCCCGATGGCTTCTCAGACAACGATCGTCGCTTTATTTTTTTAAGTCGTGCCATATTCGAGGTTGCTAAAGCTATTGATTTCG
>DHLT01000078.1:1295-3199 GCA_002405405.1 Ignavibacteria bacterium UBA4661
GACTCCCCGCTTTTCACGCACTGCCGGTGTCTATACAATCCATAATATGGTGTTTCAGGGACAAAGTGATCCGTACAAAGTACTTCCCTTGGCAGGCATTTCTACAAATCAATTTTATTCTCATTCATGGTTTGAAAATGCAGGTGTTCTCAACATGATGAAAGTCGGTATTATGTTTGCCGAAAAGGTCACTACGGTCAGTCCGCGTTATGCAATGGAAATTCGTTATACCTCACAGGGATATGGCTTGCAACATGTACTTAATGAGCGTGGTTATGATCTTGTAGGCGTACTTAATGGTGTTGATTACGATGTGTGGAATCCTAAGACAGATGATAAACTTTATGCCAATTACACAGTCGATGATCTCGCAGGCAAACAACAAAATAAAGTTCAATTTCTTCAAGATTGGGGCTTAACAAGAGAGCAAGCAGAACAAGACATTCCTCTTATTGGCTTAGTTGCCCGTTTGACTGACCAAAAAGGGATCGAACTGATTGAAGATTCGCTCGAATGGATGGTGCACAACCTCAATGCACGTTTTGTATTCTGTGGATCCGGTGCAGAGAAATATGAAAACTTTTTCCGTTGGATGAGTAATCGTTTTCCAACAAAAGTGCTTACCTATATTGGGTATAACGACACCGTGGCACATCGTGTTGAAGCGGCAAGCGATATGTTTCTCATGCCCTCACTCTTTGAGCCATGTGGATTAAACCAAATGTATAGCTTAAAGTATGGCACGGTACCAATTGTACGCCAAGTTGGCGGTCTTGCAGATACAGTCACAGAGTATAGTGCTATCAATCCCGATGGTAATGGGTTTACTTTTGTCGATTACCAATCGGGTGAACTCGTCTATGCTATTATGCGTGCTGTGCAGTACTACTTCCGCAAGGACGATTGGAAAAAAATACAATACAATGGTATGACCATGGATTTATCTGCTATTCGATCCGCCGAGCGATATATCGAAGTCTTTCGGTGGGCAAAAGAACGCATCGGCGGTTGATGCGGTTTCTCTCAAAAAAAATAAAAAAAAGGGTTTTTCGTAGCAGTAAAGCCCTTTTTCGTTTTATTTCATCCCTCGATGATTTGTTATATCGGCTACATACTTTTTTACCTCAACTTTTGCCACAAATTGCCGATAATGTACCTATAAAGGATTAAGCATTTCATGCACGGACGCAGGAGCTCTTCCCCATGACTACACACGAAGCATTTTCGCATCTCTTAGGATTGATGGCTGTTCAAGCAGATTATATGCGGTTGATGGTTGCAGTACAAGATCGTCAACGACTTGCTCTTGTACAATTCACACCGAATGATCTGCAAATAGCCACTGATGAGCAGTCACGACTGTCGAACAATTTGCGAATTTTAGAAAAAGAGCGACTTGAGTTTGTTAGCACACTTTTTCAGTGTTCGCCGAAGCACGCATCAGAACTTTCTTCCAGCATGATTGCAGAACACTGCCCAAACGACATGAAAGATGCCTTTCTTTCTCTCCGGGATGAGATGAAAAATCTTATGCAAAAGCTTCAATTCATGAATGGTGTTAATCGCATGTTGAATGAACGAGCACGCCGATTTTCACAGACGATTCTTGGTGTTCTTGCTCCTGATGGCCGCTCATTATACAATCGTAAAGTATAAATATTATTCTGCCTGAAACCAACAGCTTTTTAGCCTTTGTACGATATTGAGAAAACAAACTTTTGCTTAGTTGTTAAATGCATGGATGCACATAGCAAATAAGCGTAAACAGATAAGAGTTATTCCCAACACTCTACTTCACGGACGAACTATATGATACGCTCTCTTGAAACCGGTGCACGTGGCGTCGCCGCACAACGAATTGGTCTTGAAGTTACGGGTAATAACATTTCCAATGTGAATACCCC
>DHLT01000230.1 GCA_002405405.1 Ignavibacteria bacterium UBA4661
TTACCCCGTGAGATCACCGCACGAATATCGGTAGGAGCAATGATGCCATCAACCCACAGCCGCGAAGCCGCATAGATAGGCGTTGTCGTGGCATCGTATTTGTCTTGAATCTCTTTCAGCATAGTTTGTTGATCTTCGGGGGTAATGGTTTTACCTTGTTTTTCGAGCGAAGCAATTTTAATTGTGAGCAATGTTTTCGAGGCTGGTGCACCACCCATGACGGCGATTTTTGCAGTTGGGAGCGCGTAGATCAAACGTGGATCGTATGCTTTGCCACACATGGCATAATTGCCCGCGCCATAGCTGTTACCAAGAATAATGGTGAATTTCGGCACGACCGAATTTGCTACGGCATTCACGAGTTTTGCACCATCTTTAATGATGCCACCCTGCTCTGCACGTGTACCCACCATGAAACCCGTAACATCCTGCAAGAATACGAGAGGAATACCACGCTGATTGCAATTCATGATAAAGCGTGCGGCTTTGTCTGCGCTGTCGGAATAAATCACACCACCTACTTGAATTTCGCCCTTGCCTGATTTCGAAATGGAACGGTTGTTGGCAACAATGCCGACTGCCCAACCATCGATGCGCGCATAGCCACAGGTAATCGTTTTACCATAGTCAGCTTTGTATTCATCAAAGAGAGAATCATCCACTAAACGGGCAATGACTTCGTGGGTGCTGTAGGGTTTTGTACGGTCGGAGGGGATAATTCCCCACAGCTCTTCAGGATCATGCAATGGCATTTGTGGGGTTGTGCGAGAGAAGAGATGTTTGCGTCCTTTCGTTGGAGCAAATTTTTCGACAAGCGAACGAATCGTTGCCAAACATTCTTCGTCATTTTTGACTTTGTAATCGATGACACCGCTGACCGTTGCGTGCATGACGGCACCGCCGAGTGGCTCGATGGTGGTCTTTTCGCCGATAGCCGCTTCGACAAGGGCAGGTCCTGCAAGAAAAAGCGATCCTTGATTTTCGACAATGAGCGCCTCGTCCGACATGATGGGTAAGTACGCGCCACCGGCAACGCATGGTCCCATGATCGCGGCAATTTGCGGAATGCCCATGGCAGACATTTGTGCATTGTTACGGAATTGACGACCAAAGTGTTCTTTGTCGGGGAAAATTTCATCTTGCATCGGCAGGAAAACACCGGCAGAATCAACGAGGTAAATAATCGGAATATGATTCTCCATGGCAATCTCTTGCGCACGCATATTCTTCTTTGCCGTCATCGGAAACCATGCACCGGCTTTGACTGTAGCATCATTAGCAACGATCATGCACTCACGACCATGAATGATGCCAATGCCACACACCACGCCTGCTGATGGTGCGCCACCAACCTCTTCACACATGCCATCAGCAGTAAAAAGACCTACTTCAAGAAAGGAACTGTTCTCATCGACAAGAGCATGAATACGTTCGCGGGCGGTGAGCTTGCCTTTAGCTTTGTGTTTTTCGAGGGCAGATTTTCCACCGCCCTGTTGCACACGTGCTCCTTTGCCTGAGATAATACGCCATGTTTCTTTGTTGGCATCGCGATAGGTTTCGTATTGTAAATCGTGTTGAATCTGTGAGCCGATAGAATTGGACATAGGAGGAAGGGAAAATCTAATGTTGAAGAGGAAGCATACGAATGCGTTGTTTATGTGCGTCAATCATAATGAGCGCGCTTTGCGACAATATCTCAGAACATTGACGTAGTGCTTGTACGATTGTCAGACCAATTGTTTGAGGCATGATGTCATGACCACGAAGTTGAAGAACACTGGGCTTATCGTGCATATTCACCGCCAAGAGCATTCCGAAATCTAAATCGTGGGTAAAGACGATAGAGTCATGATCGCGGGCATAGGAGAGAATATCAATATCCGAAGCACATGGGTTGCCAATCGATGACCAATGTACTGCCGGAATATCATGCTCCTCAAAAAAAGTAACCCATTCGGGCGAAAGATTCATATCAAGAAGAATGGTCGCTGTACCCCTTAACAACAAGTGCAAGATCATGCTCTTCACTGCGCCATGCCGCATACGAGAGTGCTTGCTTAATATCCAACTCCTGCAAGTATGGATATGCTTCGATAATTCGGTCAAAAGAATATCCACTTGCAACGAGTCCAACAATCATTCCCACCGTACAGCGAGTTCCGCGTACACAGGGTTTGCCGCCCATGACCAAGGGGTCGAGTATGATGCGATCAAGAAGCATAATCTATTTCCTTCATGATAAGAAAGCTTTCTGTCGAAACAGACATCGCTACAAACTTATATTTGTTTTTGTTTTTGCAATCCTGCCATGAATATTTCTTTTTCATTTTTTGCTACTCTCTATGCTGACCTATAAATCTTCCGGTGTGAATATCGAAGCAGGTGATGCTCTTGTCCAATCGATCAAGCCCTTGGTGCGGAATACATTCACACCCGGTGTGCTCACCGACATCGGTATGTTCGGTGCATTCTTCGATGCGAAGTTCCCCGATTACGAGCATCCTGTGTTGGTGTCGAGTGTTGATGGGGTTGGTACAAAACTCAAACTTGCCTTCATGACAGGTGTGCATCATACCGTTGGGCAATGTTTGGTGAATCACTGTGTAAATGATATTCTCGTCTGTGGTGCAAAACCGCTGTACTTCATGGATTACTTTGCTACCGGTAAACTGCAAGTCGGTACCGCCGAAGAAGTGATTCGTGGATTCACGATTGCGTGTAAAGAGAATGGTTGTGCACTCATTGGTGGTGAAACAGCAGAAATGCCCTCGATGTATGCCGAAGGGGAATACGATGTAGCGGGAACGATTGTCGGCGTGGTGGAGAAATCTATGATTTTGAATGGTTCGCGTGTGCAAGCGGGCGATGTGCTGATCGGTTTGCACTCTAGCGGTTTGCATACGAATGGTTATTCACTGGCACGGGCGGCTCTCTTTCCGCGTTACACACCCGATCAACACATCGATGAACTCGGTGCAACACTTGGCGAGTCATTGCTTGCTGTGCATCGCTCATATTTGCATCTGATACAACCCCTGCTCCAAGATAATCTTGTCGAAGGACTATCGCACATAACCGGTGGTGGTATTGTAGGGAATACGACACGTGTTGTGAAAGAGCCATTGCATCTTGATATTGATTGGTCAGCATGGCAGCGTCCACCGATCTTCTCGCTCATTCAACATGCCGGAAATGTTCCCGAAGAGGATATGCGTGAGGCATTCAATCTTGGGATCGGTTTGATTATCATAGCCCGTGCAAGCAATGTCGAAACGATTCGCACACGGCTGTCAGCGCAGGGTGAACCCAGTGTTGTTATGGGGCGGATTACAGAATAATGGCTGATTCATGAAACCCACCTTTTCTTCTGCTCAGGCGCATCGGCTTCTCCAACAGCATTTTGGCTATACGGCTTTTCGTGCAGGGCAGGAAGATATTATCTGTGCGATTACCGAAGGGAATGATACGATTGCAATCATGCCGACCGGTGGCGGGAAGTCTTTGTGCTATCAAATTCCCGCACTAATGCGCGGTGGTACAGCATTGGTCGTATCGCCACTTATTTCACTCATGCAAGATCAAGTTCGCGCACTTGGCTCGGCGAATATCCCTGCTACATTTATCAATAGTTCGATTCCCTACACGGAAGTATCGGCTCGCTTGCAATCCGCAAAAAATGGTGCATTCAAACTGCTATATGTTGCGCCCGAACGTTTTGAACAGCGTAGTTTTCTTGAGCAGATGCAGAGTGTATCATTGAGCTTTTTAGCCATTGATGAAGCGCATTGCATTTCCGAATGGGGACATGATTTCCGCCCTGCATACACTAAACTCGCCTCTGCGAATGAGCGCATGGGGCGGCTTCCCGTGATTGCTCTGACTGCTACGGCAACTCCCGAAGTGCGTACCGATATTGCTACACAACTTCAGCTGCGATCGCCAAAAATTTTCATGTACGGATTCAATCGTCCGAACTTGCGCTATGTCGTGGAGAAAGCCGATAAAAAAATTGAGCGTATCGGCGATATCCTGCAAGCACATGCACTGTCGGGCGGAGAGGGTTCACATATCATCTACGCAGGTTCGCGGCGGCGAGTGGAGGAATTCACGCAGGGCTTGCGTGCCCAGCGAGTACCTGCACAGCCCTATCATGGCGGTATGGCAGACCGTGCCCGTACGATGATCCAAGAACAATTTCTTTCAGGCGAAGCAAAAGTTATTGTTGCTACGAATGCTTTTGGTATGGGGATTGACAAATCAGATGTCCGCACGGTGATACATGTTGATATCCCACTGACAATCGAGGCATATTACCAAGAAGCCGGACGCGCCGGACGCGATGGCAAGGAAAGCACCTGCATCGTGTTGGCAGGAAAAGCAGATCGCCGTTTGCCGGAGTTTTTCTTGGGTGCAACCTATCCTGATGAAGCAACGATTCGCTCGATATATACAGCATTGTATGATCTCGCTCAGGTACCGATTGGTCAACGAGCACTACAACCCCTATTGATGGATGAAACCATGCTGGGTAATCGACTGAATATCCCCGCACCCCGCATCAATGCCGGACTTGGTGTGTTGGAGCGTTCAGGCATTCTTCAACGCTTGCAGGAGTCGGGTTCAGCGCAGCTCCAGTTTCTTGTGCCGATGGAGCGTCTTAAAGAATATTTCGCACATACTACACCACGTAATCGGCGTGTGCTGGAGGCATTACTTCGTACTGTCAGTGGCGCTGCCTTTGATATGCCGGTACCGATTAATCTGCAAAGTATGACGCACAAGCATGAAGTGTCGCTCACGGAGATTGAAGAGTCACTACGCGCCATGACCTATGCTCAACTTCTCCGTTTTACGCCGGATGGTTCTGCAGGGGGCATTGCTCTCTTGTTGGAGCGTATGGATTTTGCAAGCGTACCGATTGATTGGCAGAAATTTTACAAGCGCAAAGATCTTGCTGAGCAGAAATTTGCTACTATGCTCGAATACACAAAAACACGCGACTGCAAACGTAATTTCATTCTTGCGTACTTTGGTGATAGTACGCCATCAGAATCTTGCGGACAATGTTCATCGTGTTTGGCACACAAACGCAAGCAGTCTGCACCGCCACCAACAGTTCGCGAGGAATACTTACGACGTATGGTTGGCGAAACGATTGCACAAATTGATGGGCAATTCGGGCGTACAATGGTGCGTGATATTATCAAAGGTGCTTCGAGTCAAAAGCAACCAACCAAAGACAGAGCATTGTACCGGTACAAGCATTTTGCGCAAGGTAAGGAATTCTCTGCCGATGAAATTATGGAGTGTGTGGATGATAGTATTCACGAAGGATTAGCCTATCTCAGTACGGGGCAGTACCCGGTTATTGCCCTCACAGCACGTGGACAAGAACGCTATGGTAAGGGCATACAGACTTTAGCTCCTGATGGCGGAACAAGGTTTTATAAGAAGTCGTTGCCGCCTAAAGAGAATGCGACGATGCAGATGTCCCCTCTGCTTCAAGCAGGGCAACGTTTGCGAAAAGAATTAGCTGTCCGCAATCGTGTACCGGAACAAGATCTTCTCGATGATGCAACGCTTCGCACGATGGTGAATCTTTTGCCGAAAACCATTCAAGAACTCAAGAAACATTTGCCACAATTAGGGAGTGTCTTTTTGACACGATATGCTGAAGAATTTCTCATGCTCTTTCGTAGCGCACGGAAAGAAGCCCAAGTACAAAGCACTGAAGAGCAACTCTCGGAAACACTCCAAGCAACATTGGCAGGCATTCGAGCGGGGTTGAATCTGGAGGGCTTGTGTCGCACTCGTAAGCTCAAAGAATCTACGATCACCAATCATATTTGTACGCTTATTCAGCAGGGTATTCCATTGCCTCATGAGCGGTTTGTGCCACCCCCACTACTCGATGCTGTGCGAGTATTCTTGCTTCATCAGCCGCAGGCATTGCTTCGTGATATTCGTCCTGTTTTAATGGAACGAAGCGATCTTCCTTTGTCGGATTCATATTCTGTTCTTGCGATAGCGGTTGCGATTGTACGTCGCGGATAAGTGGTGTTGTGTTAGGGAAGCAATGTGTAGATATTTACTTCTTATCGAAGATGTACTTGATATTGTCATGAGCAAGGCGAACAGCATCGGTGATGCGTTTTATGCGAGTTTCAGGACGTTTGGCATTGAGAATATACTCTAAAATACCACGCCGTACCGACCGTGAGAATGTATTCCAGTGTACAAGTGCCTGTGGATCACTATCAAAGAGTTCTTGCATATCTTCGGGGATTACCAATTGCTCGACATCGTTGAGGGCATCCCATGTGCCGGTTTCTTTAGCAAGGTTAATCAGGAGCATTCCGGCAGGCATGATAAGGTTTTGTGCGAAGAGTTTTTCAACGCGCTCTTTATTGACTTTCGACCAATTACTTTTGGCTTTACGAGGTGTGAAAAGCTGTTTGTAACATTGTTCGTCAATAGTTTTAACCACACTGTCAATCCAACCAAAACAGATTGCTTCTTCGACTGATTCGTCATACTCTACGCGGGTTTTGCCACTATCCTTTTTGTAGTAAATAAGCCATACACCTTGTTCTGTTTGGTGATGTTTAGCAAGCCATGTACGCCATGCCAAGCGGTTGGGTGCATAGTACTCGATATAGTCAGAGGCTGACTTTTTTTGCGGACTTTGTTGTGCCGATAACAGCTTGGTAGTACGTGTGGACGTTGAAGTAGAGCGAGCCATATTGTAATGAAAGACATGGTGACAAATGATATAGACGAGAGTATATCGACAAACTACGCTATTGCAGAGCACAAAAACAGACGGAGATATGATATGGATCGTATCTCCGAGAGTAAAGCAGGCATAATCTCTTATGTTGCTCTTTGGAGCTGTTTGACGGAGCGTTTTGCTAGCTTTGTTGTATTGCCAACATGAAAACGGTGGATAGATGCCTCTAATTCTTCCGTCAGATGGCGAAGATCATGAGTAGATGTGTTAATATGTCCGATAAACGATTGTGCTTGTTCTGCCAAATCTGTTATCGAATTCACTTGTTGTGTAATCGCCTGACTCTCTTTTTCTTGGTGTTGTGATTGTGATGAGGAACCCTCGATAGCATCAGCAACAGAAGCAATTTGATCGATAATTTCGTTGAAAGCCTTGCTGGTTTCCGTCATAACATATTTACTTTTTTCGACTTCTGCGGTAATCGAAGAAATAGACTGCACAGCCGTGGTTGTGTTGCGTTGTAGATTGCCAATCATCGATTCAATTTCTTTGGTTGCTTTTTGTGTGCGTTCAGCAAGTTTGCGAACTTCATCAGCAACAACGGCAAAACCTCGTCCTTGCTCGCCGGCACGCGCCGCCTCGATAGCGGCATTCAATGCAAGAAGATTTGTTTGATCGGCAATTTCTTCGATGGTCAAAATCACTTCGCCAATATGCTTGCCTGCATCACCCAAAACGCCGATTTGTTCGGATGACATGTATACTGTGTCGGCGATATTTGATATACTTTGCATGGTACGCTCTAAGATGGCATTGCCAGAGGAAGCATGTTCACGGGTAGTGTGTGCTTTACTGGTCGCACTCATAATGGTTGTTAATGTTTGATGTTGAATCGCGCTAAGAGTTTGAAGTGCGGAGCGAATATCGGCAGTATTCTGTGTTTGAATACGTGCTTGTGTAGAGAGTTCTTCTGTTGCCGAAACAATATGTTCGCCGGATGATGCCGTAGCTGTAATAATATCAGCAACATGTAGTACAAGTTCGCGAATCGTCTCGATGGCATGATTCAATCCTGTGCAGAGTTGAAGAACAGAATCATTTGTACTGTCAGTTGTAAATCTGGCAGTCAAATCACCTTCGGCAAGATTAGCGACAGTTGGGAGCAGTTGCTCGATACTTCGTGCAAATGTTTCCGCATCGCGTTGTTGTTCAGCTTTTAACTCTTGAATATGAGTAATAGTATTCGCTTGCTCGGTAGCAATAGCAATTTGCTCTGCTTCCAATTGACGTGCACGAATAACAGTACGTGCTTGCTCTTGCATTTGTTTGCCCGCCTCCAAGCACATTTTGATCAACACAATGTCCTCGATAATCACATAGGTGGCATACTCAAGGACACGCCAAATTTGAATCTGTGATGAGCCATAGAGTGAAAAGGGAAGAACAATAGCTCGTACCAAATGATCGGTTGCAATGACCAAGGTTGCCGTGATGATGACTTTCCAATCTTGGTAGTACGAGAAAAAAGCTAGTGAAACAAAATACATGAAGTGCGCTTCAATTCTTCCGCCCAGCAGATGAACAAACAAGGAGGTCATCAAGCATTGGGCAATGACATTAACATGTCGAGTCAAAGGGGTGTGTTCTTGTTTGCGCGATAGAAAGATCGGCAGGGTAATGATCACTGCACCAAAAAAGACGGCAAAATAGGTGTGCGGATTGACAGAGCTTTCCGCACCTTGCCATGTCAATGGTGTCAGGGTAAAAGCTATGATGATACTGATGATATATTCGATGCTGAGCAGATAGATAAATGTCTGATCGGCGCGCTTGAATATCTTACTTTGCTCTTGGGCAATGTATTCGCGAATGTCGAGAGTTGTTAGTGTGTCCATAACACAGTCCCCGAAAAGAAAACGATAAAAAATGATTGTGAAGAGAAAATGCCTTTTAAGGTTGCAAAACAGATACTGACGGAGAAGAAAAGAGGGAGCAACCAAAAGTATATGTCTTGGAGAGAATATGCTGATCGATTGATGGTGTACGACCTTCGAGTAAAGCGATGACAGAATATCCCGGGATTATCTCCAATGTGTCCTCGTGAGGGTGTTATGCCTCCTTCAAAGAGGATTGTTTGATGTGCATCGAAGAGAATCGTATGTCCTGAAGCAGTAACATGATATGCTTGGGCAATGCGCCCATTAGTATCGGTAAGAGTATGAATAGTACGATGATAGGTGCGCGAAAAATTTTGAGCACGATGCCACAAGTCGCTTGCTTGCATCCACAGTAGGGAGCGAGGTTCAGTGGAGTCAGGTTGGAAAAAGATAATGTGAGTGTTGTATGCCTGTGACTGTGTAGAGTGAAGGATATGTTCTAATTCATCAAAGCTGGCACGGGTGCATGGGCAATGCGGATGAGCAAAAAAGAGCAAAGTCGGTGTTTGAGAAACAAAGTATTGCGGTATGAAAGATGTTTGAGTAGGAACAATATCCAGACCTGTCTCCGATACAGACGATGGTCTGCGGAATTCAGCAGTACGAAAAGAATCATACATCAGAAGACTGAAGCCGATTAATATGGCGACAGTCCAGAGGACGAAAAAAATTCGAGAGTACATGGCTTCTCTCTTTTTGCATCAAACAAATGTTCGCTGCATGCATCTTACAAAATTGTAAGACAAAATCCTATAGATTAACAGAGAGTGTGAAAGACAGCGCCAATAAAAAACTCCTACCGCGTATGCAGAAGGAGTTTTGTGCTGTTATAAAAATCGTCGTACTAGCTTACTGCCCTTGACGGAATGCAGTCAATTCTTGACGGTAGCCGGGGAGCGCAAAGTTGATAACGCCTGCACCGAATGCGGACAAATCAAAAACAGATGAGGCAGGGCTAAACGCAATACGCAAAATTGTTGAAGGGGAGTTCGATGCTCCTGAAACGCCTCCCACAAGTACTTCGATAGGAATCGTACCCGTTGCAGCAAGCGGTGTTGTGCCGGCACCCAGCGAGATAAACAAACTTGCCACATGCGATTGACGGAAAACACTGTACGATGTACCTCCAACCGTAACGGTTGAATTGCCTGTGTTTTGACCATTCAGGACAATCCACAGCGTAGCGGGAAGCAGTGTACCGCTAAAAGGAATATTGATAGCAAAACGAAGTGTATCTGCTACGAATGGCGTTCCTGCCGCATTATTGAGTTCGGCAATTTTTGTCCATGATGGCAAAGGTCGTGGCACAACGGTCGCACCACCGAGTGAAATGGGAGGAAGGAGACCTGCTACTTGACGAGCAAAATTATAGATGAATAAGTCCGTGCCTGAACGACGCATAATCAAGGTATCTACCGATGAAATTGCTCCGGCGGTTGTACGATTCGTATCGGTTAAAAACACAGCATCGGCATACGCAGGAAAAACAGGATTGGGTGACACGCCCGCAGGAACACTAAAATTCAACTGACGAACAGTTCTGCTTGTCGTACCGGTTGCTGTAAAAGATGCTCCGGTTGAATTCTGATATTGGGTGTTATCGGTTAATCGAAAAGTAAAGCCTGATGTACTCGTACTACCACCACTGACCGGATCATTACCACTTGAACTTGAACAAGCAGACATAATAACCACAGCGCACAGCGCACTCATCATAAACCCAATGCGGGTAGAAAAATGTGAAATCATCATAGAACAATAAAAAGATAAAGTGAAACAGAGAAAAATAAGAATCTACAAGCACGAAAATTTGCAAAACAACACGGCATCAAAACACACCTCTATTTCGATGCCGCGAAGTTAGAAAGAAATTATCGATTATACTCGTTAGAGGGAGTGTTTTTAACAAGGTGTTAGAGCAATGGTGTGGTGATGCTATAAGCATACTATAAGAAGGGTTTGCAATGTGGTACAAACGAGAAATTGCTGTTTCACCATTTACAAAAAAACAGCAGAATGACAAATATTAGGTTTACAACGTCAGCCCCTTATTACCTGAATAATGCTGGAAGCAGTTATTACTTTGCTTTGTTCTTCCGTTTCTGCTTTGTCCCCTCAGCGCTCAGTAAAGTTTCAGTTTGTTTGAAAAACACATTCTGCCTAAAATCAGCCGGCTTTAATGCATTTAACAATTTGGGTCCGTCCGGTCGAGTTGCTTTCATGATTTTCTGATAACGTTCTTCACTCAGACGAAACTGTACACTGTCAGTATATTCGGTAATAAGGATCAAGTCAAAATTTGCTGTACTGTCTGCGGACGTTGTCAAGAGTTTATATGATTTTATATAACCGCTTTGCAAAGCAATATCGCGATACACTTTCCAGTTGTTTTCGTAAAAAAACAAGGTTTCTTGTCGCTTGTTATTCTTGATTTTTACAAAGTCAATGATCGTGATGGTTGTTTCGCTTTGTGCAAATGCAATGTGTGCACAAAGCATGAAGGTCGTAAGAAGTATATTTCTCATTGCTGGTAAAGGGGTAATCATCATGTGGTTGTAAAAATGAAAAATTGAGCATAAAAAGAATGTAGTCTCAAAATGGTAAACGAGTTCTTGTGTGGGTGACTAGAGTAATTTCTACCAATCTTTTGAGCTGCTTGTAGCAACACCCTGTTAGCAGTTTTTTTGAGCTTCATGATTTATCATCATCAAACGTATAAGTGAAGTGCGTCGCATTTGTTTCACTGCTAAATTTTGTCTTTCTATAAAACTCAACAGCATGAATATCA
Organism: Ignavibacteria bacterium UBA4661; assembly: GCA_002405405.1. GTDB lineage: Bacteria > Bacteroidota > Ignavibacteria > Kapaibacteriales > UBA4661 > UBA4661. The sequence goes on from DHLT01000230.1 coordinate 11,456, forward strand.
TCACTTTCAGCCTCCACATAAGCATCTTCAAATCCGTTTTGCCTACAATAGTTACAAACTTCAGCCATCAATGCTTTACCATAACCCTTTCCCTGAAAACTTGGTTCAATCCCAACATCATAGATATATGCAATAGGCTTTGTATGATAGTATCTATGCAGAACATACACTGTCAGACCGCCAATGACTTCGTTGTTTATGATAACAACAAACACAAGAAAATCAGGATTAGAAAGCAACTTTCCCAATAGCTCTGAATTAGCAACTGCTTCATCATTTTCAAAAACTTTTTTGAAGATTCTAATCAATTGCGCGAATTCTGATATATCACTTTTTCCGAGTTTTTTAATACTCATAATGGAATCGAAGTTATGTAATGTTCACCCGTATTAATGGAAGTGAAGTTGAAAGAAGTTAGATGAATGGTTATTTAAAACCTATCAAACGTTTTCGAAAAAATGTACCATACAACAAAAACGGCATCGAAATACCCTTGTATCTCGACATCGCTAATGTACCAAGAAATTTCTGATGGTACTCTTTACCACGCTGTTTTTAACAAGCTGTTGGAGCGATTATACGGTGATGCTGTATGTGTGCGACAGCGTTGTGCGAGTTGCCGTAGCCGATGATTTCGGCGTACTGCACTATCCACGTGCACAAAAGTTTGATTGAAGTACATAACTCTAATGTTGCATCATGGTCAATCGGGGTGACATGCTGTATGCTGTTCGCTTCGCACTTGCCAAAGACTTAAGGATGCCAAAGCCCAACATGAAACTGATTGGCAAAGAATGTAGCTATTTTCTTTGTATCGTTAGTAAATCTCATATTTCCCAACACGGAGAATGAGTTTGCTGATTGATTGTCAAGCGAAGTAATCAATAATGGGCACCCTTGATTTTCTTCACCAACTAATGCAATAATCTCCTTGCGTGGTCTGGGGAAATCAACATATCGGATATCCAAATGATCTCTCAAATCGGGATAATAATGTAAAACGCCTTCTATCATCGCACAATGTGGGCAATAAAATTTTTGAGATTGATCAATTTGGGTATCGATAAAATCACATTGTAATAAAAAAAGTATCGGCTTCACTGCTGTCTCCTTAGCTACTTTGTAGGGAAATGTGGAGTTCATTACTTTCATTTCATGGGCATAATCTCTTGTTATGGGTAGCCATGACCTCAAGCAATTGTTACACTTGTCATACTCAAACTACCTCCAATTAATTTGTCGTTAAACAGCGATAAAGTTTCTCCCTTTTCTTGAAGTCCCAAGGTGTACATCAAAGGCAAGTAATGGTCCGGTGTTGGGATTGCTAAATGCACTGCTTTTGACTGCTTGTCAAAATCTATTAAGGGTTGATAATCTCCGTTGAGTAAATAATGATTGATCGTTTCTCGTGCCTCGATTGCCCAGTCGTATCCAAAATTATCTTTCTTAAAATTTTTCCAATCTACCAGTCTCAGATTGTGAATAATATTCCCGCTTCCAATGATGAGGATGCCTTTATGTCGCAGAATATGTAATCTCTGAGCCAGGTCAAAATGATATTGAGCCGGTTTTGTGTAGTCAATACTCATTTGAATAACAGGAATGTCGGCATTCGGGTACAAGTGCTTGATAACACTCCAAGCACCGTGGTCAAGCCCCCATTGTTCATCTAACTCTACTATTGATGGTTCAAGAATTGCCTTTGTTGCTTGAGCCAATTCCGGACTACCTTTTGCAGGATACTGTACCTCAAAAAGTTCTTTTGGAAAGCCACCAAAGTCGTGAATCGTTCTTGGTGTTTGCATAGCTGTAACTTTTGTACCATTCGTGTACCAATGTGCCGAAATACAAAGTATTGCATGAGGTTTTGGTAAAGTTGTAGCAAGGCTTCTCAACCCCGCCACAAATTGATTTTCTTCAATCGCATTCATTGGGCTTCCGTGTCCTAAGAATACCACGGGCATTTTTTCAGAATGAGGAAATGATAGACTGATGTCATGCAGCTCACGGAGACTCATTGGAAATCCTGATAGTGGAACGGTGGATAAATGCTGTACAATTGCCTTGAGATGACTGCAGTGTATAGTCGTCGAAATTACGGTGTTGTTCTGCGTATGCCATGAACCGTCGGTCTCTGAAAGCCTGGTCGTCATCATTGAAAGACCATCGACACTCCACACGGTCGTACTTGGCGGCATATCAAGTACAACAAAAACGGCATCGAAATACATTGGTATTCCGATGCCGCTAATGTACCAAGAAATTTTCGATGATACTCGCTATGGAGTGTCAAAAGAAATTCTCTCAAACGATCTTAGTTAAAAACCGTCAATTTATCCATGTTGGATTTTACATCGCCTGCTGACTTGTTGAGAGCGTCTTGCTCGTCAGCGGTCAGTTTGATTTCAAAAATGCGTTCCATGCCATTTTTGCCGACAACGATAGGCACACCACAAACCACATCACTCAAGCCAAACTCGCCTTCGAGAGCTACAGCGCAAGGCAGGATGCGGCGTTTGTCGCGGATAATGCACTCTGCCATTTCGACTGCCGATGCAGATGGCGCGTAGAACGCACTACCTGTTTTGAGGAAGTTCACAATTTCAAGACCGCCATTGGCTGTACGTTTCACGATTTCATCAATGCGCTCTTGTGGGAGCAAATCCGGCAATGGTACACCCGCAACCGTTGTGTAGCGTGGCAGTGGTACCATCGTATCGCCATGACCACCAAGAACAAATGCTTGAATGTCTTCGACCGATACATTGAGTTCCATTGCGAGGAAGGTACGATAACGAGCGGTGTCGAGAACACCAGCCATACCCAGCACACGATGGCGTGGCAGACCGGTTGTTTTGAGTGCAACATATGTCATGACATCGAGTGGATTCGACACGATGATGTAAAACGCATTCGGCGACTTTGCATAGGCTTGGTCAATGCAAGATTTCACGATTTCGGCATTCTTATGGAGCAAGTCATCACGAGTCATACCCGGTTTGCGTGGCAAACCTGCGGTCATGATCACGATATCTGAATTTTCGGTTGCATCATAGGTGTTCGTGCCGGTAATGCGTGTGTCGGAGCCAATGACAGGCATAGCTTGATACATATCGAGTGCTTTCCCTTGGGGTACACCTTCAACCACATCGACAAGAACGACTTCTTTGCAGAGCGAATCATAGGCAAGTTTTTGAGCGGCTGTCGCGCCAACATTACCTGCACCGATAACTGTTACTTTCATGGAAATAGAAACAAAAAAGTGAGAAAAAGAAAGAGAAATTATGAGAATCAATTAGCGTGAAATGCACTCTTCCGAAGGCGTATAAGGCATATCAAAAGCATCGGCAACAGCTTTATACGTGATTTTGCCTTTGTATGTATTCAAGCCCAACCGTAATTCTTCGTTTTCGCGGATTGCTTTTTTGTACCCTTTGTTTGCCAATTCTACTGCATACGGCAGAGTTGCATTCGTGAGAGCAATAGTCGAAGTAAATGGTACAGCACCCGGCATATTGGCAACGCAATAATGCACTACGCCATCAATCGTATAAATCGGATCTTCGTGAGTTGTTGCTTTACTTGTTTCAAAACATCCGCCTTGGTCAATGGCAACATCAACCATGACGCATCCTTGTTTCATCGTAGGGAGCATATCGCGAGTAATCAAGCGCGGTGCTTTTGCACCCGGTATCAGCACAGCACCAATCACAAGATCAGCACGGCGCGCTACATCGCGAATGGTATGCGGATTTGACATCATGGTAATCACATTTTTGGGCATGATATCATCAAGATAGCGCAAACGCGCCAAGCTCGTATCCATGAGGGTTACACGTGCACCCAAACCTGCAGCGATTTTTGCGGCATGAGTACCAACTATACCACCGCCGATGACCAATACTTCTGCTGGTGGTGTACCCGGTACACCGCCAAGAAGAATACCACGTCCGCCCATTGAGCGTTCAAGGTATTTCGCACCTTCTTGCGGAGCCATACGACCCGCAACTTCGCTCATAGGAATGAGTAAGGGCAAGGAACCATCTTTCTTCTGAACGGTTTCGTAGGCGATAGTAATTGACTTTGATTTTACCATGGCTTCGGTCAGTTCGCGTGCCGCAGCATAGTGCAAGTATGTAAAGAGCAACTGATCCTCGCGTACAAGATTATATTCGGGTGCAATTGGTTCTTTAACTTTCATGATCATTTCAGCGCGGTCAAACACTTCTTTTGCTGTGCTGACAATTTCTGCACCGACTTTGATATAGTCCGCATCCTCAAAGCCACTGCCTTTGCCGGCATTGGTTTCAATCAATACAGTATGCCCATTATTCTTTAAAACCTCTGCACCGCTTGGAACAAGGGCGACACGGTTTTCATTGGTTTTAATCTCGCGTGGAACGCCGATAATCATGGGGGAATCCTTAACAGAAAATGAAACAAAAAATGAGAACAATAATGTCGAACTATGATGTTGAACTATGATGTTGAACTATGATGATAATTCTACCGGTTTCCAATCGGGTCCGCGGAACTCACCTTCCCAGCGTGCCATCACAACCGAAGCAAGGCAATTCCCCAAAAGATTGACCGATGTACGCGCCATATCCATAAAGGCATCAACACCAAGAATAATTGCAATACCCTCCAGTGGCAAACCAAACGTAACAAGTGTACCGGAGAGAATCACCAGTGATGCACGTGCTACACCCGCAATGCCTTTGGTGGTGAGCATGAGCGACAACATAATCATCAGCTGTGTGCCAATCTCAAGATGCACACCCGCCGCTTGTGCAACAAAAAGTGCGGCAATGCCAAGATACAGCGTTGAACCATCAAGATTGAAAGAATATCCTGTCGGAATCACAAAAGAAACAATACGACGTGGTACGCCAAACTCTTCCATGCGTTGCATAGCAAGCGGGAGAGCGGCTTCAGAGCTTGCTGTCGAAAAAGCAATGAGGTATGGCTCTTTGACATATTTCCAGAATTCGCGGAGAGGAATACGTGCAAAGAGTGCTACCGGCACAAGAACAAGAAGAATAAATACAACCAACGCACCGTAGAGCGTCAGCACAAGCTTACCCAATCCCCACAAAACACCTAAGCCGTTTTTACCGACAGCCGCTGCGATAGCCGCACCGATACCGAGTGGTGCAATGCTCATGACAAGACCGGTGTATTTGAACATGACTTGGGAAATACCCTCAAAGAAATGAAGAACAGTATCTTTCTCTTTGCCGGGTTTTATTTGTGTCAGCGCCACTGCAAACATGACGGCAAAAACAACGACTTGCAAAACCTCATTTTTCGCGGCGGCTTCAAAGAAGCTTGCCGGGAAGGTATGTTCCATCAATCCTGCAAATGTGATCTTATTCGCCGCAAGTTTTTGCGCATCGCCAACGGCTCCCGACAGCAATTGAATGCCATCGCCCGGACGCACAAGATTGCCTGCAAGCAAGCCAATACCCAAGGCTAATGTCGTTGCAAGTTCGAAATAGAGAATCGAACGAAAACCAAGTCGTCCGATTTTCTTGAGATCGTCGCCATGTCCGGCAATGCCGACAATGAGCGTACCCAACAAAATCGGTACAACAATAGACTTAATCAATCGCAAAAAAATGTTGGAAACAACTTCGAGATCTTTGGCAAGATTCGGTGCAAATACCCCGATGCTGATACCGACAACCAACGATACAAGAATCCACTGCACGAGTGAAATTCGCTTCAAAAATGCCCACATACAGGACTCACAAAAAAACAATGAGGAAGCAATTTCTGCCACTGCACCATGCTGTACACAGCAGAAGAGAGAAAGAAGAATGCCAAGTTAGAAAACTCATTGCAGACAAACGGTGGGAATTTTTGATATTGCGACAAAATATGTTGCTTCGTACTGTCTTGTGCGTACTGCGCGTGTAGTTTATTGCTGCTCGATACTTTTCTTCGACTTCTTTTGTTTATATGGTACAACACACGACTCCTTCGGCTTCTTCTTCGGTCGAATCATCAGCGCAAAGTAGCGAACCGCGCTTAAATCAATCACTTGGTATGTTTGCCTCGATTGCTATTATCATGGGAGCAATGATCGGCAGCGGAATTTTTAAAAAACCTGCTGTCATGGCAGGACAACTCGGTTCGCCGGAATTACTCGTAGGAGCATGGATACTTGCGGGGGTGATGACATTTTTTGGAGCACTTGCCGCGGCGGAGATTGCGAGTGTTATCACGGCAACCGGTGGGCAATATGTGTATTTTCGACAAGTCTATGGACGGCTGTCGGGTTTTTTGGTAGGGTGGTCAAATTTCTCTGTTATTCAATCCGGTTCGATTGCCGCAGTGGCTTATGTCTTTGCCGAATACATGCAATACTTTGTTGTCTTTCCGCGTTTGGCGGTAGACCTTGAGCGCGGTTTCGCGGGGCCATTACCATTCATTGGAACGATCTTTCCACTGGAGAATCTTGGCGTAAAATGTGTGGCAATTTTGCTGATTATCGCTTTGAGCTATATCAACTATCGCGGTGTACAGTTTGGGGGACTCATTGCTAAAATTTTTACCTCGCTCAAAGTGATGGCTATGTTGGCGATTATTGGATTATGTTTTGTGTTGGGTGGTGCGAAAGGTCTTGGTTCAACAGCCAATTTTACGACTCATGCACCTACTATGCCCACGGGAATATTTGCACTGCTGACGGCTTTTATTGCTTCTTTGTCCGGTGCATTTTGGGGTTATGATGGTTGGGCGGGAATTACTTTTATTGCAGGTGAAGTCAAGAATCCTCAACGCACAATACCGCGTGCTTTGATCATAGGATTGCTCGGTACGATTACACTTTACACTCTTATCAATCTTGCCTATCTTTTTATCATGCCTATTGCCGAAATGGCGCAATCAAAGTTGGTAGCATCCGATGTAGCGCAAAAAGTTCTTGGCGGCGGCGGCGGTGCTTTTATTGCAATCTGTGTGGCGATTTCAACTTTTGGTACAACTAATGGTATTATCTTGTACACAGCACGTGTGTATTGGGCAATGGCACGCGACAATATGTTTTTTGCATCGATTGGTACTTTACACCCGGTGTATAAAACACCCTCTCATTCTTTGCTATGGCAGGCGGTGTGGTCATCGGCATTGGTGCTCTCAGGAACATTTGATATGTTGACAGATGCGTTGATTTTCGTGGTTTGGGTTACGTATGGCATGTTAGCATTTGGTGTAATTGTTCTCCGTAAACAAGACCCACAGACACCGCGCCCCTTCAAAACGCCGTGGTATCCATTCACACCACTTGTATTTACGTTGTTCTCGGCGACATTTGTAGTGATTACCCTCTACAATGATATTACGCTCTTTATGCAGGGCAAAACACCGATTATCAATTCACTCTTTGGCACATTGCTCGTGGTGATTGGTATTCCGTTGTATGTGGTGTTTGAGCGGAAGAAGAATTCTCAATAATGAGTATGGACACACAGAATACTTTAGCGGCTGCACTGACAACAATACGCTCGGTAATTGACACAGAGCGTACAGCCCTTGTCGGCTTATATGAACGCGTACCTATGATGGAATCTGTCTTAGAGCGTACGCTTGAAGCCATGCTCTCAGCACGTACGGTGTTGGTGAGTGGCATTGGTAAATCGGGTATCATTGCACAAAAAATATGTGCCACCCTGACCAGTACAGGAATGCGCTCTGTCTTTCTCCATCCTGTGGAAGCATTGCATGGCGACATTGGAATTGCAGAGCAGGGCGAGTGTGCCTTGCTTTTATCGAAGAGTGGCTCGACACAGGAATTACTTACATTACTTCCTGTTTTGAAAGATCGTGGTGTGACAGTCGTGGCATTGGTGGGCAATACTGATTCGCCGCTTTCCCATCTGGCAGACATTGTGCTTGATGTGAGTGTAGAGCGTGAAGCATGTCCGCTTAATATTGCGCCAATGTCGAGCACTACTGTTGCGCTAGCACTTGGCGATGCCCTAGCGGCAGGGCAAATGATTGCACGGGGATTTACGCCACAAGACTTTGCACGGTTTCATCCGCAGGGTCAATTGGGGAAAAATCTAACACTGTTGGTACGCGATGTCATGCACACCGGCGACCATATTCCCGTATGTGCGCACACGGCAACATTTCGCGAAGCATTGATTGAAATGACCCGTAAGGGTGTTGGTTGTGTTTGTATTGTTGATGAGCATCGCATTTTGCACGGCATTATCACCGATGGTGATGTACGACGTATTCTTCAGCAGCATGAAGATATTCGTCCTTTGATGGCAGAACATGTGATGACCAAAAATCCGATAACAATCCCATCCACCGCACGAGTCGGCGAGGCGCTGACGCTTATGGAAGAACGTGATCGACAAATCAGTGTGTTGGCAGTAACGACAGCGAACAACGAGTGCATAGGCATCATCCGTGTCCATGATATTGTGCGTGCCGGTATGGCATAGATGCATAAGGACGAGCACCTTGTGCAGTATAGTCTTAATTGGTTAATTCTTTACAGAGTCAGGTCGTGTACGCGGTTGAAGTTGAAGTGTCGGTGCGGAGAGAGGCGGACGTACTTCTTGAATAATCAGTGCGGGAGTCCGTGTATCCTTATTCTTCAAGGTGCGTGGTGTTGTGGGTTTTGCCTCGCTTGCTTGAGGAAGAGAGTTTTTGGGTGAAGGATTGGATTCCTTCACAGGTTCTTTGCCGGATTCTTTTATCGGCTCTTTGATTGGTTCTTTTACTGATGCTTTCGGTGTAGGAAGAGAAGAATTCGGATTGCCGACTTTCTCCGATTCTTGTGTTGTCGGGCGCTGATTGGCAGGTACAAAACTTGTTTTCATCGAAGGTGGTAAATTCGATGATTTAATACCTTCTTTGGTGATTTTGACATCACGAACAATAACACCGGCTTTGCCTAAAGGTGGCAGTTTGACATTGTTGAGTGTGAGTTCGATACCACCGGCATTGCCGAGAGACAATGCGAAAATTGCACCACGCCACTTGTATGTCTTACCGGGATCAGTGATGAACTGCTCACTTTTTTTCCCATCAATCACAATATTAAACCAAACACTGTCAATTGCTTTCGCTTCGAGAAGCAGTGTGTCCTGACCTGCGATAGCTTGTGTCAGTGAAGAGTCTTGAGTTGCGTTCAATACTGCTTGTGTACCATTGGCATTGGGAGTGCTGGTATCTGCTTCATTGATTTCTGTTTGCTGGATGGTAACCGCCGGAGTTGCTTTTGAGCGATTGCCAACGATATAGTAGTATCCAATGGTTACAAGAGCAAGAGCCAAACTAGCATATACAATGCGATTGATGACTGAAGCCGAAGCACGTGCGGCGGCGGCTTCCGATGGAATCAAATACGGTTGTTCGAATGGTTGAGCCGGAGTTTCGGGGGTAGCATGAGCCGCCATGGCATCATAGACTGTACTTGCTCCATTGGTCATAGGGGATGCTGCTTGGCTTATGCTCGGCGGCATCGAGGCAGTCGGAATACGTGCATTGAAATGTTCGCGGCAGAGAGTTTCAACTTCTTGTTCGTCGAGATGCAAAAACTTTCCGTAAGAGCGGACAAATGATTTCATGTATGAAGATGGCAACACATGCCACTCGCCTTCTTCAATTGCTTCAATAATGTTGGGGCGAATTTTCGTGGCACGCATGACAGTATCAAGCGAATATCCGCCGCGTTCGCGGGCTTGTCGGAATAAATCACCAGGAGAAGTTGCCATTGCTTTATCAAATAAAATCGTGTACTGTTGCTGTAAGAATGCCTATGCTTGTTTCAGCAAACCAAGGCAAAGGTTGAGAACCTTTCTGTGCCCGTCTTTTTCTTTATAGGATATCAAGAAGTATGCCAAGTACACTGTTGTGTTGATCTTGTGCTAACCGATAACAGAAAGAAGGAACTATAGACATCGAGAGATAGATGTTGGGGCATGAGAAAAATAGGTTCAAACTTACTTTTTTTCTGACGATACTCAGGAGAGTAGAAGAAGCATACTTTTGTTGTTGGTAGTAGAATAATCATTTAATTACACAGTCATTCGCACTATGGCAGTATCGCAGTCTGATAATATTTCAGGGACGGAGCGCACAGCTTCCCGTCTATCGTCAGCGCATGGTGTGCAGGACTCTTCAATACGGGCGCGCACCAATGCCGATGCACAAGGTGGTACACAAGTAGGAGGACTTTTTCAAGGGGCAGGGCAGACAACAACGGCAACATCGGTACATGCACCATTACGTGATGGTGCGGCAATGTTATTTGGTCGTACACCCTCAGGCGAGGAATTAGTGCGTGGGATCATTATGGAAGCACCTAGTGGTACAGTCCAAGGGGTATCCGGTGCGGTTGGCAGGCAAGTATCGGTACAATTGCCGACGGGTCTTGTGCAGGCATTTGTTGAAACAACAGCAACGCTCTATCGAGGTGACACACTTATGTTCTCGATAGTGCATCAGTCCACCATTCATACACCTTTGATC
>DHLT01000291.1 GCA_002405405.1 Ignavibacteria bacterium UBA4661
TGATACCCTACATTCGTGCGGAGCCACAAACCTTGCAGACGGCACTCGAAGATGTTATGATGGAGCAAGACTTTACAGCAATCATGCTTCATCTCAAGGAACTTTCAAGTTTGATCAATGATATGCAGAATACTTCGGAAAAAGAAAAGCTACAGATACTGTATGATGTTTTGCAAAGAGAAGCCTCAGCAGAGAATAACCTATTCTTTTCAAAATTTACGGATGCACTGCTGATAGCATAATTTGCTACAGAAAGGAAAATGCTCATGGATATGCAAGGACTAGTAGCAGACTATGGTGCGATTGGTCTTGGTTTCTTTTGCTTTATATCAGGAACAATTCTTCCGATAAGTTCTGAAGCCGCCTTAGCACTTGCTCTTGCCAATGGTATGTCGCCAAGTGTTGCATTAATGAGTGCTTCGGTTGGTAATTGTTCTGCTTGTGCCTTGAACTATGGTTTGGGATGGTGGTTTGGACACCGAATGCATACGAAGTTGATGGCATCACGTTTTGGAGCAAAAGCACTGCATTGGATTGAATCGTTGCGCTGGTGGGGTTTGGCAGGCTCATGGCTTCCATTTATAGGGGATCCTCTCACTATTGCCAGTGGCATCGCCGGAATGCCATTTTTACCTTTTGCTATAATTGTCTTCGGTTTGCGTATCCTGCGATATGCTGCGGTGATCGCCGGTATGCAGTAATTGCATACCGGAGAACAACCACAATCGACAATACTCACTCTAATGCAAATTCACGATGGTATAGAAAATTGAAATCAAATGTTTTTTTCGTGGACTTAAAGTCAAGATATTCAGCGATTTTCTGAAGCCGTGCGGGGATTTTCATGATTTTTTCTTGGGCTTGACGACCCATTTCGTTGAGTCCGGTCAGAGTTTCAATTTTCCAAAACTCGATAGACTCTTCAACGATTTTTTTGTAGTCATGTGGACCATAGATGCCAATGCGACGCACAACATCTGCCATTTCTTTGAAGTGTGGCATGGTTAGTCCGGGCATATCAATCGCGGGCATAATTGTCAGTGCTGATTGTAATGCACGATTGGGGTCGAGATTCAAGATCGCCTTGAAGATATTACGATAAAACATAAAGTGCTTGGATTCATCGCCAGCAATACATTTCAAAATGCCATACAAGAGAGGTTCATCTTCGCTGACCACTTTGCCGGTGTTATAGTGTGACCATTGCGTAGCGCGCTCTTGCAGGGTAGTGTATACGAAAACACGATACGGATCCTTATCCCAACTTGGCGTAAAGCCTGCTTGCTGATAGGCGAATTGCATAAACTCAACATGGCGGTACTGAAAAATACGTGCTTCGCGCGTGTAATCTCGAAGCAGGCATCCATGGCGGTCTTCTTCCGCTGTCCACAAAAAATTCCACTTATTCCAAATACTGTTTTCACCCAAATGCGCCGAGATAAGTCGGTGAAAATGTGGTAAACCCTCTTCGGTAATCAAGTTCAAACAAATCGCTACACGTGCTGCGTCAGGGATGCCCCGTGCACGTTCCCGAAGAACAGCAAGACGTTTTTCTTGGTCTTCAGTCATGCGTTCATCTGCAGGAAGAAAATCATTTGGCGACCAATCGCGCCGATTATGAAAGTGCTTTTCCATCAAGGAATGCACAAAAGAAGTTAATTGATCGAGGACTTCAAATTTTTCGCATGTTTCGAAATGTTCTTGTTTGTCTGGGGCAGTGGGGAAGCGTAGTTGCATGGAAAATCTCTGAAAGTGGACGAGAAAAATGGTATGCACATGATGAAATACATAGCAACTTACGGGAAACCTATGGAGGATGAGCAGGAATTCTTAGCAAAGAATATTGATACTTCCAATATGTGACAATATTGTTCTTACATCATACCGCTTTGCTTGCGCAACCACCATTCCGCAGAGAATGCAAGAATGGCAAGAGCAACTGTCCAGAACGTTGTCCAGAGGGGGATTTCCTTCTGCTCGGTAATAGGTCGAGATACAAAATTGGGTTCCGCAAGCATGGCTCGAAGTACTTCTTGAGGGTTGCATTCGTGTATAGGGATAAATTTCCCGCCGGTCTTGATTGCTATATCTTTTAAGAGTCGGTCATTCATACGTTGATCTTGATACTCAAGTGCAACATTGCCAATAGTGAAGCGTCCGGCATCTTCACCAAGGAGAGCGTCACGATATAATGCATTCCCTGAAAAGCTGTACTCGCCTGCGCGCAAACCTTGTACTTGCGCGGTGTAGCGACCGTTACCGATGCCGGTCAACAGAATATCGCGCTTATCATTTGCATTCGATGACCCAAGGAGGGAGAGTGTTACACGCACATCGGCATTATCGGCGGGTGTATAACTTTGGTCGTATACCTGCGCAACAATCTCAACCGGTTCGCCTTGTGCGTACACATCGCGTGTTGTAGCAATGCGCATGCGTTTGCCTTGATCGCCGGCAGTAATCCATCGTGCGGCATTATTCACAAAAAGCGAGAGAATATCAGCAGACTCTTTGCCCTTGCTTCGATCGGCAGCAAATCCCATCAATCGCCAGCGGAAAAGCCCGTAGCCCAAGACGGCAAGAACTCGTGTTGATGCACCGGTACGTTGTAGAATCAGAGGTTCATTGACAGATGTCGAGCCAATACGAATAGTTGCCAATACTTCGGCTTCGGGTTTTGCACGTGCAAAGAGTTCGGTACGAAAAATTGGAGGTAATGCCTCCCACTGTATCGCATCCTCATCAGCGCCTTGAATTTTCATAGCAGGCGAGCTGAGTGCTTTGGCTGTTACTTGTGCTTGTACCAAAACTTCTTGTTGCGAATTCGAGGCAACAGTAAAAGGTAAGTAATTATCAAAGACCCGTGCTTTTGCATAGTCTGTTTCGCGTGAAGCGATAAAAAGCAGGGGTTTATTGTGTGAAAGTTCTTCGGCAATCATGTCCATTGTGCTTGAACCGCTTTGAGCGGTAGGATAACCCACCATGATGATACACTCTGCCGCGCGAAGAATTTCGCGAGTCAGTGTACCTTCACGTCCGCCAAAGTCATAAAAAACATCACCTGTTTTCTGAACAAAGGCTTTGATCTCAGTAGAATTATCACCTAGCAAATTCCGTATAAAGGAGACATCAGCAGATGGTGCACCACAAATCATGACAAAGGAGCGTTTGTCTTTGAGGACGCGGATAAAGCGCGCTATGGTATTATTCTTTTCAGTCAATTCATTGGCAATAGGGACAATTTCAGCAGTAAGCTTACGTGTGCCATCGCTTGTAGGGGTGTAGGTGAATTGTACACTTTGCACTTCGTTGGCAGAGCGTGGCGTAATAATTTGTTCACCGATCGTGGTTGCATCATCTTTTAAAAGAACACGCAGAGAAGTTTGTGCAAAGCCAACGGAGCGAATATTGACAACTACGGGCGTAGGAACATTGCTGTATGCAATATCATTCGCAATAATTGATGTGAGTGCAATGTCTTTAGGCAAGGTTGTATCGCCGATGCCAATAGTCGTAATCGGGCGCGCCAGTATTTCTGCGGCATAGAGAGGATTATCACCGACATTATAGGCACCATCTGTAACAAGAAGAAGTGAACGGACATTGGTACGATCTGCTGTCTTGCCAACTTCAGTAAGAGCTTGATGGATATTAGAGAACTGTCCCGTCAGTGTGATAGAGTCATTGGAAAACGAAGTCAATTCTTGTGTGCCTGCGTCGAAGCGATACACGACAACTTTATTGCCAAGAGCACTCAGATTTGCGTTACGAAGAAATTCACGGTAGAGTTTTGTTCGATCAAAGGTTGCATCTTTCATGCCTGCCGACAACGAATTATCCAGCACAATGGCAAGGCGTGGTTCTTCTTCACGTGAGGATACAAGACGCAAAAGCGGTTCACTTAAGATGAGAAGCATGATCCACAATCCTATCGTGCGTAAAGTGATGAGTACCCTACGTCGTGCATCGGTAATCGGCGGCACCGTAATGCGATAGCTGTACCAAGCAATACAAGCAGAAGGCAGTGCCAGCAAAACTGCTACCCACCACAAAGTGCCAAAAATGAGAGTTGATGAAAACATGAAGCAAGATAAAGGGGAGTTCGCAAATGATATTCTTTACGTGATATGTAGATCAGCTGACAGCATCCCTACGCTTATTGGTTGTTATCGTTTCTACAAGCCAAGTGCAAGCCGCCACACAATCCATGCCGCTTCGAAAATGATATTTTTGCTCATCTTCGAGGTACCACTACGCCGATCAACAAAAATGATAGGAATCTCTTTCAAACGGGCACCTGCTTTCCAAAGCTTGTAATTGATTTCAATCTGAAATGCATAGCCATTGGAATGAATACGATCTAATTTGATTGTACGAAGAAACTCTGTTTTGATTGCCTTAAAACCACCGGTTGCATCATATAACGGCAACCGTGTAATGAATCGTGTATACAAGTTTGCCGAGTAACTCAATATCAATCGGCGTAAGGGCCAGTTCACGACGGTAACACCGCCATTGAGATAGCGTGAACCAATTACCACATCCCTATGTTCCAACTCACGTAAAAAATTTGGTATTTCTTGAGGATCATGAGAAAAATCGGCATCCATTTCAAACACGACATCGTATCCACGATCCAAACCAAACTGAAAGCCCTCACAGTATGCTGTTCCTAAGCCAAGTTTACCGGCACGTTTGAGTAAGTGCACACGTGGATTGGCGCGTTGAATATCGTGTACAATATCAGCGGTGCCATCGGGCGAATTATCGTCAACAATCAGTATATCAACACTCTGCTCTGCCGAGAGAACTGCTTCAATAATTGCTGTGATGTTATCACATTCGTTATAGGTCGGTATAATGATAAGAGATTTCAATGCGGAGTAAAAAATAAAATGCAAGAAAACAAATGTGTACGATCAGGATTATAAATATCAAGCCCATGTTTTTACGGCGCGGAGTGGACTGTGTTGCAAGACAAAGACGCAATCACATTGTGCAAGAGCATTATCATAGGGTCTGCGTAAGCTATCAGTAATATCATAAAGCACATAGCCATTCTCTGCCATCATGCCGATAATATCATGGATGATCGGTGCTTTCGGAAAAAACTCCATTAATCCGACTTCAATAATAAAAGCATGAGTTCTACCAAAACAAGAAGGCATGCCTTTGAGAACTTCCTTCTCAAATCCTTGAACATCAATTTTGACAAGATCAGGAACAGCCAGTTTTTTTTCGTGAATGAGATTGTCAACAGTAACAATCGGCACAACTCTTCGCTCTAAGCCTTGTGTTGCAGGATCATTCCTGTCAGGTGAAAACGAACTTCCGGCGCGGTCTTCCCACACGGTTAGAGTGAGTTCTCCCGGTTCAGCACCTGCACCGGCAAGTAATGTTTGTGAAGCCGGAAAATCCTTAACAAATGCCGATAGATGTGGTTGCATTTCGTACTGTGGTTCAATTAAAAAGCACTGAGCATGGGGAAACGAGCGCATTGCCAAGCGACTCCATTCGCCACGATTTGCACCGACATCGAGAATTGTTGTTACCTGTACATGGTGTGCCTGAAGCTGACGAAAAAATGCTGTCAGTGCTTTTGCTCCGGGCTTGTGTGACTTATACCACTCCACCGCACGAAACACGGGCGCGCCTAGTATAGGATTGCGATAAAGAAATTGCTTGAGTGTTTGTGTCATGATCGTATGGCGTATATGCGTGTGTTGCTATCTTCTTCTTGTCATTGGATATTTTTATAATGGGCATAAGTTCTTATCCTTGCCCTTTACCTTGAAAAACTTTGACGACAGTTCGGAGAATAATTTCAATATCCAAGCGAAAGGACATATTCTCAATGTAATAGAAATCAAACTTCAAACGGTCGCGTACTTCATCGAGAGAGTCTTCATAGCCATCATTTTGTACTTGCCACCAGCCCGTTAAACCCGGTCGTACTTTTAGTCGGCGTGAATAGTAGGGTACTTCTTGAGTAAATTTTTCAACAAACATCGGGCGTTCAGGTCGTGGACCGACCACTGACATATGACCAACAAAAATATTCCAAAACTGAGGTATTTCGTCAAGGTGGGACTTACGCAAAAAACGACCAATCGGTGTAACGCGAGGATCATTCATCTTTGCCCATTGTGGCCCAAGTTTTTCAGCATCGGTACGCATAGAGCGAAATTTCCACATTTTGAAAGTCTTGCCATCTTTGCCGGAGCGTTCTTGCCCATAGAAAATTGGACCGGGCGATGTAAAGCGCACAGCGCAACCAATGATGAGATAAAGTGGTAAGCCAAAAAGCATTGCACACCCACTCAAAGCAATATCGAGCAGTCGTTTTGCAATGGCTTCCCATGGCTTCATGAGTTGTGTGCTGATTTCAATGAGAGGTACGCCATAGAGTTGAAATGTTCGCGCTTGCCCCATAAAAATGTCATATAAGTCGGGTTGAATTTTGACATTGATATCCATGGTTTCACATTCCCATGCAATGCCAAGTAATTCATCATGATTGTGATGGCGCAAAGCAATAATAGCTTCGGTAGGTTTATACTCGCGAATAATATCTTGTAGTTGCGGCAGTATGCCGAGTACAGGAGCATAAGAAAATTCTTGTGTATTCTGTTGCCATGAAGCAATCTCCGCTTCGTTATGCAAGACAACCCCCTGCACACGATAGCCATACCACCGGAAGTGTTTGAGCGATGTCAGGACATCGGCGACGCGCTCGGCATCGCCAATAACAAGAGCAGGAATACGAATGATACCTCGTCTGCGTAAACGACGTTGGAGTGCACGTGCAAGAGATCGACCGGCGATCAACAGCAATGCCATGAAGATCCAGTACAAAACAATAATCAATCGTGAAATACCTGCACGCTTAAAGTCATCATCAAAGTAAATAACAAGCATTAACAGCAGGCATCCATAAAACGAAATACGTACTAAACTGAATGCTTCATCAAAAGGAGAACGAATGAACCAATTTTTATACATACCGGCAAGCCAAAAGAGCAGCGTCCAATAGATGGTCATCGTCAGCATCATTTGGTAGGGAATTGCCATCGTACCGAGTGTGATTGATGTACCCGGCACTTCAACCGGCATTGCGGGAAGATAATCAGGATGGAGTAGGGCTGAGAACCACCCTGTGCGAAAACGCATAAAGTAGTACAAAGCAAATCCAGCCGATGTCGCAATGACATCAGCAACAAACTGAAACAGCCACGGAGGAAGCGTCAGTATGCGTTGTATCGAAGAAGGTGTAGAATGTGCTGTAGCCAAGGGATGAGACATGAAGTACTCAGTCGAAATCAGTACAAAGAATGATTGCGTGAGAATAGTATGCAAAAATAAACCTTGCGTACAAGTGCGCGTAGTTTGATAAACACAAAAAAAATCGCCCACAAATACATGTGAGCGACAAATATACTCAATACCTTATTCTTCTGCCTGATGCAATGGTGCTTTTTCCGTGTATTATTTGGATAGGGTAGAATCTTATTCAAGTAAGTTATGCGCCCCTTGTATTACGCACACCACTAACGATTATCTCGTACTACCATGCCACTTGTTTGTGCAAAAGGATTACCCTGTGTAACGGCTTTATAGTAGTCATCGAATTTTAATCCGCGCTGGTCGGGAGAAATACGAAACATTGAAGCAGTTTCCTTTTGATCAGAAGCAATCGCATTCAAATCATCCATTGTGTGGGAGATGGTTTGAACAGAGTCGGCAATATCCTGTGTTACTGACGAGATCATCCGTGATACCTCAAGTACCGTGCTACTGAATCGTTCTGATTGGTTACGTTGTGATACAATGCCACTCAAAACTTCGCTGGCAAGAGCAATGACGGAAGCAGAATTCATATGAATTTGTGTTGCTTGTGTGGCATAGGTTAAACCACTATCAACACGATTATTGCCGGTGTTGATAGTAGATACAGCATCGGCAGTTTTGGCTTGAATATCACGAATCATAACCGATATTTGCTTCGTGGCTTTGGCAGTGCGCTCTGCAAGTTTACGCACCTCATCGGCAACAACTGCAAAGCCGCGTCCCTGTTCGCCGGCACGTGCCGCTTCGATAGCTGCATTCAGGGCAAGGAGATTCGTTTGATCGGCAATTTCTTCAATCACTAAAATGATCTCACCGATTTGGTCACTGCTATTACCAAGCATTTCGACTGTTTTTGCCGCATGATTAACGACGCTGGCTATTTCGCGAAACTCTCCTAACATATTATCAAAAAGTTGTTTGCTGTTTTCTGTAACGGCATCAGTTGCACTGATAGAATCAACGACATGTTGGGCGGCTTCACTGCTACTTACATACAGACGATGAAAGTTTTCCATGCCATGAACAATTTGCTCCATTTGATTAGACAGTGTTGCAATTGTTCCTGCGATTGACTGCGTGCTGTTGCGTATAGAGTTGGCATCATCGCTGACACGATCCGACAATTCTTGAATTTCGGTAATAACTTCGCGTAATGTATTGACAGTATTTTGTGTAGCTACGAGTAAGCCGGATGCCTCATCTGATTTGGTTTGCTCATTGACAATAGTTTGGCATAAATCGCCTTTTTGTACAGCAAGCATGAGGGCGGACAGACGACGGAGTGTTTCATCTTGTTGTGCTTGTTGTGCAAGCGCGCCATTTTTGGTGTTTTCCGATGAAAAAAACATATTCTCCATGCGTGCAAATTTCTCTTCTGCTTGCTGATGTTTGCGAGCATTGTCTTGTGTAATAATGTCAAGCAACGCCGCAGATCCTGACCATGTTGGGTGTGCTGAAGCGTGTAATTTAGTTGCTGTATTGTCGGCAATAGCCGTGGTAAAACGTTCCATGAGGTCATCATAACGCGCTTTCTCACGCGCAAGCAATCGACCAAGAACAATACTACCGATTGAACATGTCAGCAAAAGTGTTATTAGTGGGATATAAGGCGTATCGCTTGTCATGATCATTACAACACTCATGGCTACAAGCACGGGGATAATGAGAGCGTACAGCGTATAGCGAAAGAGCAAAGAAGTATTTATAATAGATTTGCACAAAATCAAAAAAGAAGTACCAGTGTAGTACGGTTGTTGCTGATAGAAAATAGAAGTTTTTACTGAATTTCTTTTGTAATCATTCAATTGTATGCAGATTTCTCCCGAGAAAAGGCGTAATCATCGTTTTTTACGGATACTTCGACGGACGCGTTTACCGCGATGGCGTAGTTGCTGAAGCAAAATTTTGGCACGGCGCAGTTTACGCTTAACAATATGCTTGAAAAGCATCAGCCATGATGATTTTTTCCGCGAGCTGCCACCATGGAGCAAAGCAGAAATACGTTTGTTGTCGAGCGAATTAAACTGACTATTGTACTCCTCGTCTTCTTCTTTGCCCATAATAGCTTCAATCGATGAACGCAATTTGCTCATGGCATCATCCAAACGGTCGGAAGCAGTTTTATTGTAGGGTTGAACAAACTGCAAGTGATCAAGCAAAAGAGCAGCTTGCTTTACATCATCGGCATGGGGATGTTCTGTAAGGCGCTGTTCCATTTGTTCTGCTAAACTTTCAAGTTCTGCAATGCGATAGTCGCTCAAAGCAAACACTTCATACGGATTGATGTCTTGTATTTCAATGAAGATGCTGGATAGTTCTTGAATTTCTTTGCCATATTCTTGCAGGGCGCGCTGCATGATTTTACCTTCGGCAGTTGTGTATTGTTCATGGACGCTGGCGAGTTGAGCTTGCAGTGCATGGCGGCGAGCATCGCTTTTGGTTTTGCTCATTTCACGGCGAATTTCGTCTTCGCGATTGAGCAGTGTTTGTGCGTACTTTGCTTGATCAGAGCCACCTTTGCGAATAATATCAGTGGTATAACTTTTCGGTGGCGCAATAGAGTCATTACCGATTTTAATGGTATTCAGGGTAATAGTATCACCCAATAATTGACCAATAGCACGCTTATCAATATGGACTGCGCCATCGGTAATGAGAAGAATTTCAGCATTATCCGCGCCTGCTTGGAGCAAACCTGAGCGAATATCTTGTACTGCTTGTGTGAGTGCTTTGCCCAATGCCGTGCCATTTCCCAGTTTGGTAATGTTCATCATGTCGTAAATCAATTCACGGAATCCACGCTGATCGCGTGCAATGCGAAGTGCGCCAACCTCGATGTCGAAGGTGCGGAAATATACAGTGCCGAGTTCTTTCATGTTGTGTTTCAGAAAGATATAGGCAATTGCCTTGGCAAGGTGCATGCGATAGTGCGCAATCATCGAACTTGATGTGTCGAGTAGAACAAACACTTGTTGCTTGCGATAGTCGGGTTCAAAGTCGCTGCTGTCTTTATCGAATTTGAAATTACGAGGTTCGACTGCTCGCGGCATCCACAGCGAACGCTCGGCAAGTTTTTGATAAAAAATATCATCGGGGAGTAGGTATTGGTGGGGATATAATCGCTGAACATCGCGCACACTGCTGATGAGATGCGCTTGATATTCCTCCGCTGCAGTAAAAACAGGCACCGGCGGTTTGGCACTTTTTTGTTGGGGCTTATGCGTTGCATCATTGCGATATAGGATCGGCGAGAGCTTTTGTGCAAGCGGATGACAGGCTGTGTCGAGTACACGTGCTATGTCATAGACAAGGGTAAACTCCGGCGGCAGTGTTTCTTGAATAGCATCAAAAAATCCGAATGCTTCCATTGCCCGAAAAAATGTTGCTGCCGTATACGTCGTATTCGTCAGTGAACGTGGCTGGGTTGTATCGTGTGTCGAAGCTATGTTTTTGGTTTCTGCCATACTAGTCTGTTGCGACAATGATTATTCTATAGCATATGCTTCCATACGAAGAAGATGAGCTTGATGCCTCTGCTTGAGGCGCGGCTTATCAAGTTCTTTTATCAGTAAACGCCGAACATCATTAAGAGACGAAAATTGATAATGAGGAATATGATGCTTATTGCAATATGCTGCCAATGTTTTTTTTGCAAAGACAATATCGGCATGTTGTGCCGCGCAAAAATCAGAGTATCCATCGCCAACATAAACAATGATGCTGTTAGGATGAGCCGAACGCAGTACGGTATTGCGCTTGCACGAAGCGCAAAAGCAAGAGCATGACTCGTCGCTGTAGGGGAATTCCGGTTGAATTTTGCCATCATGTTGTACCAATCGATTGGAATAAACAGGTACATCGATATTCTCAGCTTGTAGTAGTGGTCGAATATACTCGGCAAAACCATCGCTGACAATGGTGAATGCTATCTGCTCTGCATTGCACCAAGCAAGCAACGGATGAATAGTCGGATCAAGACGATGCTCTAAGGCAAAGTGAGCAATATCCGCTAATGTTAGCTCTGCCGGAAGTAATGAACAGAGTTCGCGCCAATAGCGGTGGATGGGCAGATTTTCTTCTTTGAGTTTATGTTGGTATTCGGCAAAAGTAGAATATCCGGCAAACCGAATGAAAACTTCATCGCCCAAGTCGTGAAGAGCAATCGTACCATCGAAATCGCAAAAAATATGAAGTCGCGGAAAATGCATAGACAAGGCACAGGAAAACCGGAGGAAGAAAACGTATAGGAGTATAGACGTGCACAAAACGCAATCTATCTAATCACACAACAATGACAAGAATTTTAAATCCGACTATAATAGTCGTATATTTGTCGAGTAAGAAGTTGTGATTGTTTTTTAAGGGGTAGGGTCGCAAGTGTACCATAACGCCCAATGTTGGATGGGGTGTCGATTTCTTACACAGTTTTCGTGCTGAAAGAGCGAAGGACAAAGAGCCGGATAATGTCTGCTTTAGTCACGGTGAAGTATTTGTTTTTGTTTGTTTCGTTGTTGGTTCATGCTTCGATTATCACGTAAAGTTGAATATGCACTGATTGCTCTGCAAGTTATGGCGGAACGGTATGATCAGGTTGTGTCTGCCAAAGAGATTGCTGATGAGCATGATATTCCCTTAGAGTTTTTAGCAAAAGTATTGCAGTCGCTTGCCAAACTGAATGTCATTGTCTCGCAGCAAGGTGTACGCGGTGGGTATATGCTAGCGCAGGCACCGCATACTGTTACAGTCCTTTCGATTATCGAAGCAATGGAGGGCAAGCCTGCATTGGTTGATTGTTGCGACGAAACATCGGATACGCTTTGTCGCATGAGCCAACAGTGTAGTATTCAAGACCCTCTGCAGAAAGTTAATCATGCAATTACCGGTGCGCTGCATGCGCTTACGCTGCAAGAACTTTCGCAGAAAAAACAATCGAAGCGTATTAGTGCGCAACGCTCTGCTTTGGTGCAGGTGTCGTTGTAGTGTCTGACAGCGCGTACTGTCTAGAATTTTTTGTCGTCAGAATATTTCAATTGCAGTTTTTCAATTCCAGTATCATTTTTCAAGACTTTTTTCTAGGAGAGCAATATCATGGTTGATCTTGCAGAACCAACACTCGACAAACAAATTGTTACCGTTCCCATTGCTATGAGTGGTGCCGATGACGAAGATAATCTCAAACTCACCGGCAAAGCAATTGAGGAAGTCAAAAAAATCAAAGGACAGAACAATATTCCGGAGCATTATGGTCTGCGAATGGGAGTAAAAGGAGGCGGCTGTTCGGGCTTTACCTATACACTTGGTTTCGATGCAGAGCCACGTGAGAACGACAAAGTTCTTGTTGCCGAAGACATTCGCGTATTCGTTGATCCGAAAAGTTTGTTCTATCTCATGGGGGTAGAGCTTGATTTTACTGATGGTTAGAATGGACGTGGATTTACCTTTAACAATCCCAATGCTACCAAAACCTGCGGTTGCGGTTCGTCGTTCGGCGTGTAATGTGTCATTCGTTCACGGTGTTTTTTCTCTTATCTCATTGCACAATTACGGGGAATCGTCATGGCAAAAGAAAATATGGAAATTTTAGATGAGGTCGTCAGCAGTGAATACAAGTATGGCTTTGTTACTAATATCGAGCAAGAGATTGCTCCGGTAGGTTTGAATGAAGACATTGTGCGTATGATTTCCGCAAAAAAAAATGAACCGGAATGGATGCTTGAATGGCGTTTGAAAGCATATCGCCAATGGCTCACGATGAAAGAGCCAACATGGCAGAATGTAACATTCCCGGCAATTGATTATCAAGCAGTGTCATACTATGCCGCACCGAAGCAAAAGGCGAAGTACAACAGTTTAGAAGAAGTCGATCCGGAGATGCGCGCGACTTTTGATAAACTCGGCATTTCGATGGACGAGCAGAAACGATTGTCAGGTGTTGCCGTTGATTTTGTGATGGATAGCGAATCTGTCATGACATCATTCAAAGAAAAACTTAAAGAACTCGGCATCATTTTTTGCTCCATTAGCGAGGCAATCAAAGAATATCCGGAACTTCTGCAAAAGTATATCGGTACGGTAGTGCCGGTTACAGATAACTACTTCGCTGCTTTGAATTCTGCTGTTTTCAGTGATGGTTCCTTTGTGTATATCCCCAAAGGTGTGCGATGCCCGATGGAGCTCTCGACATACTTCCGCATCAATGCGGAAAATACGGGGCAATTTGAGCGTACTCTCATCGTTGCTGATGAAGGAAGTTATGTTAGTTATTTGGAGGGATGTACTGCGCCAATGCGTGATGAGAATCAGCTTCATGCGGCAGTTGTAGAATTAATTACGATGGATAATGCCGAAATCAAGTACTCGACCGTACAAAATTGGTATCCGGGCGACAAAGACGGCAAAGGTGGTATTTACAATTTTGTAACGAAGCGTGGTATATGCCAAGGGATGAATTCCAAAATCTCATGGACACAGGTCGAAACAGGGTCCTCAATCACGTGGAAGTATCCAAGCGTTGTGCTGAAAGGTGATAATTCGGTGGGTGAATTTTATTCTGTTGCCGTAACCAACAATCATCAGCAAGCTGATACCGGTACCAAAATGTTACACATCGGTAAAAACACCAAAAGTCGTATTGTATCGAAAGGTATCTCTGCCGGTGTATCGCAGAATAGCTATCGCGGTCAAGTCCGTATCAACAAAACAGCCGAAAATGCACGCAATTTTTCACAGTGTGATTCACTCTTGATAGGTGATCAGTGTGGTGCACATACATTCCCCTACATTGAAGTTGGTAATGCCAGCGGTACGGTGGAGCATGAAGCAACAACATCAAAAATTAATGAGGATGTTCTTTTCTACTTCAATCAACGTGGTATTGATACCGAGCAAGCTATTGCAATGGTTGTGAATGGTTATGCAAAAGAAGTCATGAATCAATTACCGATGGAATTTGCCGTCGAAGCGCAAAAACTGCTTGCTGTTTCGCTCGAAGGAAGCGTTGGATAACGCTGTGCTGATGTATCGGAGTAGAGTACGGAATATACTGTACGAGATAGTGAATAATTCAACAAATAAGCTACGAATAACTTTATCTATTATTTCAAGGGGACATAGTGTCTATGCTCACAATTAACAATCTTCAAGCATCGGTCGAAGGCAAAGAAATCCTCAAAGGTATTTCCCTCGATATTAAAGCGGGCGAGGTTCATGCTATCATGGGTCCGAACGGTTCAGGAAAATCAACCTTAGCATCCATTCTTGCCGGTCGCGAAGACTATGAGATTACCGGTGGTTCAGTCGAGTTTCAAGGCAAGGACTTGCTTGAAATGGCACCTGAAGAGCGCGCCAATGAAGGTGTTTTTCTTGCATTTCAATACCCTGTGGAAATTCCGGGTGTCAGTAACACCAATTTTCTCCGTGCGGCTGTCAATGAGAAGCGTAAATATCAAGGATTAGAACCGCTTGAGTCGAAAGACTTTTTGAAAATGATGCGTGAGCGCATGAAGATCGTGGAAATGGATCAAGCTATGGTGAGCCGCTCAGTCAATGAGGGATTCTCCGGTGGTGAGAAAAAACGCAATGAAATCTTTCAGATGGCAATGCTCGAACCAAGTCTTGCTGTCCTTGACGAGACGGATTCCGGTCTTGATATTGATGCTTTGAAAATCGTTGCCAATGGTGTCAATCAACTACGCTCACCAGAGCGATCATTTGTGGTGATTACACATTATCAACGTTTGCTGGATCATATCGTTCCTGATTATGTGCATGTCTTGTACAAAGGTCGTATCGTTAAATCGGGCGGTAAAGAACTTGCCCTCGAACTTGAAGAAAAAGGATATGACTGGGTAAAAGAATTAGACGTAGAAGAGGTGGCATAGTATGAGCGCGTCTACCATGACTCTTCAAGAAAAATTGCATCTCGACTTTGGTCTGTTTGAGCAACAACTCAACGGACAAAGCAAGTCCTCTGTGCATCAAATTCGCAAAGCCGCAATGGAACGTTTTGCTGTATTGGGCTTCCCGACCATTCGACATGAGGAATGGAAATACACGAACATTATGCCTATTGTTGCGCACGAATTTCATGCATTGCCCACAGCAACACACATAACAGCGACAGATGTCGACAGCTTCCGCATTAGTGGCTTCTCAGGTTCTTTGGTCGTGGTTGAGAATGGTCTTTTTCGTGCAGATCTTTCCATCATTCACCCACAAGAAGGCGTTGAGGTGCTTTCTTTTGCTGATGCTATTGCCAAACAGCATTCTGCGCTTGAACATTTCAGTGCTCATGCAAAGTTTGATCATGAAGCATTACTCGCGCTCAACACTGCATTTGCACGTGATGGAGTAGTGGTGCAAGTTG
Organism: Ignavibacteria bacterium UBA4661; assembly: GCA_002405405.1. Taxonomy (GTDB): domain Bacteria; phylum Bacteroidota; class Ignavibacteria; order Kapaibacteriales; family UBA4661; genus UBA4661. Next base: position 15,713 of record DHLT01000291.1, read on the forward strand.
CACGCAATGTATCTGCTGAACAACCAATACATGTGATGTACATCAATGATGCTCGTGCACAGAATGTCATGAGTAATCCTCGTGCATTGGTCGTTGTGAACGAAAGTGCACAGGTAACGGTTATAGAAACCTTCCATACTATTGGTACAGAGCGTAGCTGGTTTAATCTCGGTTTTGAGGCAGTAGTTGCGCCGAATGCGGTGCTCTCTCACGATCGTTTGCAGGACGATAAAGCACAGACAACGATAACAACATCAACATCCGTTGCACAAGATCGTGATAGTAAGTATCATTCAGTGTGTGTGGCATTGCAAGGTGGTTTGGTTCGCAATAATCTTAGCAGTGCTCTTAAGGGTAAAGGTGGTCATGCAGATTTTATTGGTTTGTATATGCCAACCGGTAAAACCTTAATTGATAATCATACCGTGGTTGATCATGCTGTTGCGCATTGCACGAGTAATGAATTGTACAAAGGTATTTTGGATGAGCGTGGTACAGGTGTGTTTAATGGTAAAATCTTTGTTCGCAAGGATGCACAAAAAACACAAGCATACCAATCGAACCGTAATATTTTACTCTCCAATACAGCAACTATCAATACAAAGCCCCAGCTTGAAATCTTTGCCGATGACGTGAAATGTAGTCATGGTGCGACATCAGGTCAGCTCGATGAAACTTCACTCTTCTATCTTCGTGCTCGTGGTATCGGCAAGGAGAAAGCGCGCGCCTTATTACTATATGCTTTTGCGGAGGAAATTGTCCAGCAATGTGCTAATGCAGCCTTGCAAGCACATATTGAACATCGTGTGGCAGAACTTTTACACCAAGAGCAAGAACTATTGACTGACAGCGACAACGACTAAAATAATATCGAACACGGGAGCCGCATGACTATTCAAGCGGCGCTTCTTATATTCGATAAGATGTGCACACCTTTGTGCCACCAGAAACACTTTTTTTGCATCATCCCGGAGAAATAGGAAGTAGTATGATTGTACGTTTCGTTCTTCTCGTGTGTTGTTTTTTATTAGATCTGAGTTGCAGCGTATATGCGCAAAGTACATCAATCTATATCGGCACTGCTCTTCGGACTACATTGAATTATCAAAATACAGTTCTCACCGAAACTCGTTTACAAGTAGGCATGCCCGATATTGTTGTCGGTATGAATATTCCCTTTGATAGGATGTCAGATGTTAGCGGACAGTTCGAATATGGGTATGCTTCGTATGCAACAAAAAATATCGAAGGTGCACCGTTGAATTTGATTGTTCCTCGTTTTTTAATGCAAACATCGTTGCAATATCATACACTCAAGATTGGTTTAGGATTAACGAATCTTGGTTTTAACGGTGCTATTAACTTTGGTGGAAAAATCGGTCTTCCCGCTCGTGGTGAGTATCGAAGCGGCATGGACATTTTTCAGACAGGGCGTATTTTTTCAGGAGATTCTACTGTGCAGGTTGCTACGCAAAACATGCAAATGCTAATCGAGATGTACCTTTCCGGAACATATCGGGTTGCGCGTATAGGAGGGCAGCCACTCGATCTGCGTTTAGAGTTGGGCTATGTCTTCGGTGAATTGCTCCGTAGAAATTTGCCGCTGGATGTTTTGGGGCAGCAAGGATTGCTTGGTTATCGTACCTTAGGTATCCAACCCATTACGGTTTCACTTGGTTTGCTATGGACACTTCCGCTTGCATTGTAATGATGTCCTTTGGTTGATTCACCTAGTTCCTTCGACTTTTTTTCTTGTTTTTCCTGACTCTATGATTAGTTCTCAAAACCTTAATACGGTATCGAATCCGACCGATGTGCAATTGCCACAACCATATGATGTACGCGCATTACGTGCAGAATTTCCTATTCTGGCTCGTACCATTCATGGTAAGCCCTTGGTGTATCTCGACAATGCCGCAACGACACAGAAGCCACAAGCAGTTATTGATGCGATGGTACGGTATTACAGCGAATACAACAGCAATGTGCATCGTGGTATTCATACACTTAGCCAAGAAGCGACCGCGGCGCATGAGCACGTACGCGAGCATGTACGAAGCTTTATCAATGCTCGAAGCGACAAAGAAATTCTTTTTGTTCGCGGAACGACAGAAGCAGTAAATATCATTGCACATTCTTTCGGAAAATATACCATTCAGCCGGGCGATGAAATTATTCTAGGTGCTATGGAGCATCACTCCAACATCGTTCCATGGCAAATGATGTGCGAGGCGCATGGCGCCATTTTACGGGTTATTCCCATTAATGATGCCGGTGAATTGCTGTTAGATGAGTATCGTGCATTGCTGACACCACGAACAAAACTCGTAGCAATTACTCATGTGTCGAATACATTAGGAACAATTAAT
>DHLT01000115.1 GCA_002405405.1 Ignavibacteria bacterium UBA4661
TTGACACTCCCCACGCCTGAAGGCGGGGGATTCTTGGACTACTCGGCTACTGCCGTTGTATATGCACCATTGGTGCGTATTCCAAGCTGACACGGTCTGCCCGACCGCCAATACTCTTAGCGAGTATGTTCTTTGAAGCATTGGTATCGCGGTCATGGTGTGTGCCACATTGTGGACACTCCCATTCTCGTTCGCCAAGCGACATTTGTTCTTTGATATACCCACAATTTGAACACATTCGGCTTGTGTTGCGGGCTGGAACTTTCTTTAGTTCTCGCCCGTACCACTCGCTCTTGTACGCAAGCATACTCACAAACATTGACCAGCTTGCATCGGCTATGGCTTTTGCCAAACGATGATTCTGCATCATGTTTTGTATCTGCAACTCTTCGACGGCTATCGTTTGGTTCTCACGAATCAGCCATGTTGTCAGTTGATGCAAAAAGTCCTTGCGGGCATTGGCAACCCGCTCGTGATGTCGTGCAAGTTTTTGCACTGCTTTCCTGCGATTGTTTGACCCCTTCTTCTTGCGAGATACACTCCGTTGCAACTTCTTGAGCTTGCGTTCGTGCTTCGCAAGAGTACGAGGATTCTCAATCTTCGTGCCATCGGAGAGCGTTGCAAAGTGAGCAAGTCCAATATCTATGCCGATGCTTTTTTCTATCGGCTCGTGCTGTTGTATTTCTACTTCACAAGCAAGACAGATGTACCAACCGCTTGCTTGTTTGACGATGCTTGTACGCTTGATTACGCCTGCGATTTCTTGCGAAGCATGGAACTTGACTTCGCCGATTTTCGGCAAGAACACCGTGTCGGATGACCGGAGTTTCACACCTTGTTTGAAGGAGAACGATTTCCATGTACTGCGCTTGGCAAATTTGGGGAATCCCGCTCCGTGCTTGAAGAAGCGTTGGTAGCTTTTGTCTAAGCGTTCGGCTACATCTTGCATTGTTTGTGAATGAACCTTTTGTAGCCACTCTACGCCGACTATGGTTTCTTTGACTTGTTTTTGCAAGTCGTACAACGATGTCTTTGGTTTTTCTGTACGATTCTTGCTCATATCGTAGAGTGTTATGCGGTACTCCAAGCACAGATTGTACACAAAGCGACATGAGCCAAGCCACTGCGCGAAGACTTGCTCTTGCGCGAGTGTGGGCTTCAACTTGAAACGATATGTTTTGACACGTGTTGGCATGACTTTATGCAGAGCGTTTTTGATTTTCGATGTATTGCTTGACGGTTTCAAGCGGTGCGCCACCGACAGTAGCAACAAAATAACTGCTTGTCCAAAGCGATGGCATTCGCCGAAGCGATGCAAACATCTGACGCAATTTGAACGAAGTATATCCTTTGAGTTCTTTCACAACACGATGGATGCCAAACTGTGGGTCGCATGATACAAGCAAATGCACATGATCCGGCATGACCTCCATCTCGATGATATGGACTTTGATTGCCTCTGCCTTTTGACGAAGCAAACGTTTGAGTGCCTGTTCAATCTCGCCAATCAAAATTTTACGGCGATACTTTGGGCAGAACACAACATGGTACTTGCAGTCAAATACAACATTATGATTTGATTCAACATTTCTCATCCGCGAGGATACTATGCAAAATTTAATTGGAAAAGAACTTTCAAGACAATCTGTCTTGCACTCATCACGAGCGCGTCTTTTGGTGTATCAAGCACCAAAAACCGCACTACGTTCCGGGTCGCAAGACACGCCTTACATCCCCATACCTAAAGGTAGGGGCTTTACGGCTACTTCGGTAATCCTCCGCTCAAGATTTGCTATATCAATGTACTCAGCACACAGTCGCTCGATATCATGTCGTGCAATCGCGGCAACGACAACATCCTCAACAGCTTCTGCATACTCGAATGTTGGCTTGCCGGAAATAAAGCTGTAAAAGGTACCACACATCTCACCTTCAACTGAAAGGCGGGTTACAATTTCTTTTCCTTCGCATAGGTAGTATTGTCGAGTAGCACCCTGAAGAATAAAATATCCTTGCAAAAGGGTTTGTCCCGGCTGAAAGAGGTGTTGATAACGAGAAAATCGTATAATCGAAATTGCTGCAAGAAATTCTTGCCTGCTCTCGGGTGTAAGTACATCTAAAAAAGAAACGTTTTGCAAGAGTGCTGTATCAGAAACAGTCGGTAGATTTTTCATCATGATTTCCTTTGAATGTTATAGAAGAAGGGAATGTTCGTACAGATGATCAGATATTGAGCCAGTATGTCAATTTTAATGCCACTGAACGAGTACGAAGAGCAAAGGTTGTAGCATCAAAATTATCGGTGTACACGAGAAAAACATCGGACATTGGAGCAAATCGCCACTGAATGCGAGTATTCAGATTGACATTATTCAGTTGCGTATTGTACTGGAAAAATGCTGTCATAAAGATGTTGCGGGTGGGAGTAAGATCAAGCAACAAACTGGCAAGAGTCAACTGCGCCGATTGCAATGGTTGTGGTAACGTAATATGATCCTGCTGGACAGCAAGCGTTATCGAACCAAAGGGCTGAAAACGATACCCCAGAGATCCTCGTATATTTATGTTTGAACCATTAAAATATCCACCCGCTCTTACTGAACCCGAAAAGATCAGTAATGACCGAATGTCCGATGAGAAATCTGCTCCAAACCGCCAGTACTTGTATTCTCCTACGGATAGCTCATTGTCTTTGTTGCCTCTACCTGTCGGATCAAAAGGAAATGTTAAGCGTGTATAGATACTACCTCCGACCAGAGTAGCATTCATCGTATTGGCAAAGTTTACATTGTACGAGAGGAAAGAGGAATTATCCAGCAGGGTAAAACGACCGCTATTGTCAAAATACGTATCCTGCTCAAGCGTTATGCTATGTTCATTGACAGTCGTTCTGTTGTCGGGATAGAATGTACGGGTCATCACCGGCTGCCAACGCCACACACCTGTTCGCGGAGCAAAGCCAACCTCGGGCTTATAGTACGTACCGATATATTCATGATTCCAATTAATTTCTATACCCGGTATCGAATACCGAAGCCATCCGGCACTAGCAAATTGATCACCATGTTGGGTTGGTGTAAAATTCTGATGAAAAAATACTTTTCCCTGCCATGTGCCGTCATCGCTGAGAAGATTAAAATCAGCACCTAGAGTACGATTAAAATCATTACCCTCTTCGTTGAAATTCCTTCCCTGACGATTCACAAAAATGATCCCGATATTTGAACGACCAAACACACGTCGTTGCAACGCGCCAACACTGTAATTCTGTGTCGCCAACATTAATCGTTCCGAGGTTGCTGTCTGCATACTCAAGATCCCTACACGCCAATTCTCATCAAGATTGCCCGTAAGCCGCACGCCCAATGGTATTCGTAAAGGAGCTAGCATTCCGTTATTTAGGGGGTCATTTGTAAGCCCAATGGTACGCGAGAAAAATGGACGAACTTGTGCAACACCGAACTGTGAAAAAAGGTCGCTGTTTTCAATAAAAAACTGCCGTTGCTCAGGAAAAAAAATGCTGAATCGACTCAGATTTGTTATCTGCCTATCAACGCCGACATTTGAGAAGTCGGGAAAAATTGTTGCATCAAGATTGAGATTGGGAGTAATGCCATATTTTATGTCACCACCAATATTATATTCTCCCTGATCCTTGCTGGCAGGAATCAACGATCGGTTATAAAGTACAGTTGCCGATGGAATAATGCTCATATTGAGACTTGATGACTGCGGAGGAGTATCCCATTCTAATCTTCCGGTATGTGCCAATGATGTCGAACCAAAGTTAATGGGATAGCGTGTCCACGAGGAAAGCTGATTGACTTTCCAATCAAATCGCAAAATATTGATGCGCCAGTTTTTGCGCCCACTTTCAAAACGAATTGCACGAAAAGGAATTGCTATTTCGACTGTCCATCGGTCTTTTTCAACAGCCGTTTCTGCGAACCAAACATTATCCCATGTTAGGTCTAAACCCGTATTGCCACCATTGGCAACAAACCCCTCCGATTGAACACCACGAGGAGAAACGCGAAAACTAAATCCTGTTTGTCCTATACCAAGAGGGTCGATGAGAATGACAACACAATCACTCTCGATATTGGTAAAATCACGCCGCAGAGATTGAAAGTAGAACTCTCCGGCTGTTGAATCAAAACAGCTTATACCAAAGTACAAGTATGTATCATCGTATGTTGATTGAACTTGTACACGTTTATCGGCTGGCAAGGAATCTGTGGGATAATGTTGGAAGAAATTTTCTATCACAGGAGCTGTTTTCCATATATCCTCCGTTAATTTACCATCGAGGGTGATTATGCTCTGTGTGCGTTGAGTTTTGAGGACATAAGAATCGAACAACGCGAACGAATTATTTGAGGGTGTTATCTGGGCAAATATTGGTGCATATACTGCCTTCGATATAATCATCATGGTGCTGAGCACAAGCAATCGTGCTACGAAATATGGCTTCATCGTTTCTCCCAAAGTATGAACAAAACACCCCTCTACGAAAGAAAACATTATCTCTACGACACGTCAAAAAGTCGCCGTTTTCATTTTCCCTTAGCGGGATGCAAAAGGATATACAGTTATCATGCGATGTCTGTATGAAGCCAAACTTAGAAGTCTCGAACTGTCTTTTTTATGACCTATATCATATTCTTTTTGTCTGATGTATTTCGTGCAAGGCAGACACCATCTACACTGCACAGTAGATCGAACACCTTTTTTTATTTCAATAAAAAATCAAGCGAAGCAACCCCGCACTGACATTGGAGATTACTTCGCTTCATAATGCTTTGCCGACAAAGTCGACATGAAATGCACTGTTTCAGTAACTTTTTGTGATAGTTACAATTCCGGTGCTATCGGAAAATCTATTGGCAATCCTGTAAGATTATGCAGATAATTACTGATGATTTTATCGCCCACAACAAGCAAAACATCAATCATATTAGCTTCGGTGTAACCGGCGGTAAAAAAATCTTCCCGTGCTTGTTCACTTGCTTTTCCTCGATTCTCAACCACGGAAGCAGTGAATTTCGCCAAGGCATCGAGCTTCGCATCGAAGGAAGCAGAACCCCGTCTGATTTCGATGATTTGCTCATCGGTGAAACCATTCATTTTACTTAATACTGTATGGGCACTTTGGCAGTATCGGCAGCCATTGATTTGGCTTGTTACAAGATTGATGACTTCTCGTTCTTTCGAGCGCAGGGTGGATTTTCGATTCTGCAAGGTGAGATAGTCGCCTAACGCCGTCTCATTTTTTGCAAAATATGCATACAGGTTTGGCACCATGCCAAGACCTTTTTTCAGATTATCAAAAACAGTTTGGTTGTGCTCAGATACGTCCGAACGTGTTGGGATTGCAAAGGTGTGCTGTGTACTCATGGCAATGAAAGTAATTCATGATAGGAAGTGTTTATTGTGTTCAGAGGTCGCTAGCATTAGTCTGAACACTGCAAAACTACCATGAGGAGTACCCCTTTTTCAATGAAGTAGATTAGGAAAAACGGTTGAACTAGTTCAACTCTTTTTCCTCACTTTCTTGTTTCTGATCTTTGATAAAAACTCTGTAGTCATACCAAGAAATGATGCCAGTGCATACTGTGGCACTCGTTGAGCAATCTTTGGGTATTTGCTCATAAAGAGATCATAGCGCTCTTCGGCTGTCTGCGTAAGATTTGAAATGAGCAGTCTTTGCTGGAACGCTAGACCACGCTCTGCCATGATTCTAAAAATAGTCTCAAATTTTGGGTTGGATTTTTTGAGTTGTTGTTCTTTATGAAAGTCTATCTGAAGGATAATGCTTTCCTCCAGAGCAACAACAAACATCGTTGCCGGTTGTTGGTAGATATAACTATTGTAGTCGGTAATCCACCAATCTTCGATGGCAAATGTGATCGTATGTTCCGTTCCGGAATTACCGACGACAAAAGCACGAAATGCGCCTTGCACAACATAGTGGCGTGATGTTGCAACAAAACCGGGTTGTACGATATACTGTCGTTTTTTGACATGTATTTCAGAAAACGAATCGACAAATTGCTCGGATTCTTCATCTGTCAAGAGCGAGAATTTTGATAGAAAGTGTTTGAGATTGTTTTTACTCTTCATCGTGGTTACGGATATTTTGATACTTGACTATGTATTTCAAGCCTATAAGGCAAGAGCATTGTTGGCAGCAAAACCTCTACTGAACAACACGATTATGCCACTTCAGCAAAATAACGAGGACAGTCGTACAGCACCAGATTATTTTACACTGCTCAATAGCTGCACTCTGTACTATCTACTTTTCTGCTCTCATGAGTGTCTATTTGTCCTATATTTGCTTCATCACCCAGTCATATTCCATAATTCCATCTTTGTTGTCAATTGTATCCTATGACTGTGGAGAATACTACGCCCAACAATACGTCTAATCTACCCGTACAGCCCCATCCATCCGATTGGGTCGATCACTATGGTGATATGCTTTTTCGTATTGCTCTCTCTCGTGTTGGCAACACCGAACATGCTGAAGATCTTGTGCAAGAAACCTTTCTTTCAGGCTTGCGAAGTATCGGTACATTTCAAGGAAATTCATCGCTTGGAACATGGCTTGTGAGCATCCTTAACAATAAAATCATTGATTATCATCGGCGAACCTATCGAGAAATTCCCTTATCAACACTCGATGATAATACCGAAGATCGTCTCTTTTTTCGCGATGCTTCCGATGCTTACGAAGGACATTGGTTACGACATCGAGGACCTCAGCACATTGATCAACTGCATGAAATTGCCTCGATGCCCGATCATTCTTTGGAACAAAAAGAATTACAGAAATTTCTCCTGCATTGTATGCAGTCGCTACCACAAGGTATGCGACAGATTTTTATGATGCGTACCGTTGATGAGCTTGATACATCAACCATCTGTAAGGATTTAGGGATTAGCGAGTCTAATGTATGGACAACGCTCCATCGCGCTCGATTGCGTGTGCGCCAGTGTATTGAAAAGTTTTATCATTGATTAATAGATGCTCAGTCTCTGCTTGCCGAGAGAATAGGACATCAGATAACAGAGGGAGTTCTCATGATGGTTTGGAAGAAAGTACATGGCATTATCACACTGCGTTGCAAAGACATTACTCGACTCATGTCGGATAGTGTTGAACGACCACTGACTCTTGTAGAGCAACTGTATATTTCTTGGCACAAACTCCACTGCAATCCCTGCAAAGAATACGAACATCACATTCATATATTGCACAAGGCAATGCTCTCGTACACTCGTACGACAAAGCATGATTACTCACCCGAAACAAGTGCAAAACTTTCAGACGATCTACTGCCTTCTCTTCATGGATCGCAACTTTCTGATAAAATAAAAACATCCATCAAAGAGCGTTTGCAGCGAGAGCTTGATGGCACCAAAACATCAGATTTCCCCGACACGACATCACCGCAATAACCTCTTTATATCGGCTGCCTCTCTTCGGTAGTGCTCTGCTGTACTGAAAAAAACTTGCTGTGTAGCATTGTCCAAAAGTTTCTCGTAACTTTCGTTTCGATATTTACTTCGTTCATCACTGTTCAATTGTTTCATTCTTTCTTCACCCATGTTGTTTGAAATCTATGAGTACTCTTGCTAAACGTCTTTTGATTGGTTTGGTGGTGTTGATTGCTTTGCTCTTTGGGGCATATCAATTCATGAAAATGCAAACCAAGAAAATTAGCCCCGAGCAGACCGTTTCCTATGTGAATGGTGCGACGAATGTTACGGTCGTCTATAGCCGTCCATACAAAAAGGGACGCGCCATTTTTGGCAATCTTGTACCATATGGTCAAGTATGGCGTACAGGTGCAAACGAAGCAACCACATTTACTACCAACAAAAACCTGACGATCGATGGCAAAACATTGCCGGCAGGGAACTACACGCTGTGGACAATTCCCGAAAGCGACACATGGACGGTTATTTTCAACAAGAAAAACTATAGCTGGGGTGTAGATTTCAAACAGAAACCTCAACATGATGCTACGGCTGATGTTATTCGCATCAAAGTACCGATACAGAAAGTATCACCGATTGTCGAGCAGTTTACTATCGGCTTTCAAAACCCGCCGGAATTCGCTCTAACATTGATATGGGATGACATTAAAGTTCTAGTGCCGATGAGCATTGTTGAGTAATTGCTGATAAATTCTTCGTATCTCTGTGCTCTGTTTTTTAGCACTGATTCGTTCTTTCATTCCCGCGTAGGCATTCTTCGCGGGAATGCTATTTTAAATCTTCTTTACTGTATCTCTTCTTCACATCTGTTGTGTGCATATGCGTTTATCTCCTACACATTCTCTTCGGCTTATTCGGCAGTGCTTTGTTACGATGCTGATGGTCACTGCAATAATCACTGTAAGTTCTGCTCAAACTTTTCGTTCCTTTTTCGTGGGCGATACTGCCGATGTTGTGCGTCCGCACACACCGGGTATTGTCCTCGCCGGTGGTGGCACCGATAATGATGAGGCTATGGCATGGCTCTTACGACAATCTGCCGGTGGCGATATTGTTGTCCTTCGTGCCAGCGGTGCTGATGGCTACAACAACTATATGTTTCGAGATTTGGGCGTATCCGTCAATTCTGTTGAAACACTCTTGATTACGACTATTGCCGGTGCCAATGATCCGTATGTTGAACGTCGCGTCCGTGAAGCCGAAGCAATCTTTATTGCCGGTGGAGATCAATACCAATACTACTCGTTGTGGCGTAACTCCAAGCTCCATGAAGCCCTGCAATGGGCGATCAGTCAGAAGCGGATTGCGGTCGGGGGAACCAGCGCAGGTATGATGGTCTTAAGCGGTGCATACTATACACCGTCGGGCAATGGCATTACTTCTGATCAAGCACTCTCAAACCCCTATCATCCTGCGATGGATATTTTGGGTAATGGAGATTTCCTCAGCACTCCTTTGCTTCGCAATGTCATTACCGATACACACTATGACCAACGCGCACGCTCCGGCAGACATGTTGCTATGATGGCTCGCCTTGAACAAGACCGCTCTATCAATGTGCGGGGCATTGCATGCAATGAGCGCACTGCTGTCTGTATTGCTCTTTCCGGTGCTGATAGCGGCATTGGCAAGGTGTATGGCAGTCGCGCCGAAGATTTCGCATACTTCATGCAGTCGCATTGCGATGTGCCGCAATCGCTTCCTGAAGTATGTATTGCAGGACAACCGCTGACATGGAATAAGGAGGGGCAAGCAGTCAAAGTATATGCCGTACAAGGTACAACAACCGGACAGAACTCATTTGATCTGCGCTCTTGGAATCTACCCGGTACGCTGTCAACAGGCACTCGTGGCGGTTCGTGGCAGGATTGGTCGGTGAATCGCGGGCAACTCATTCAGCGCGATGGCTCTGCCCCTACCTGCGGAACGGCTTCCAGTTACCGTTCGGCAATTCCTCATGATGACATGAAAATATTCCCCAACCCTGCACAGAACCAACTTGTGTTGGCATGCTCGCCTGCATATTGCACTCGTACGCGCGAACATTCGATTGCGATGGTGAATACACGCGGACAAATTTTTGAACTTTACACAGGTGCATCATTACCGCACACCACCATTGCTCTGCAACAATTTCCCGCAGGTCAGTACACAGTGTTGGTTAAGCACGGAAGGCAAGATATGACTATGTTCGGAGGAAGCGTGGTCATTGAGCGGTGATGCACACACAATCAAACATGCCCCGAGATTGGTTCTTTTATCAGCCCTCTATCGGTAATACAATTTGAAAGGATGTTCCTTGTTGCGATGACGACGACACTGTCAGTGTGCCACCATGCGCTCGAATAATTTGACGCGACAAACTCAGCCCAATGCCTGAACCATTGGGCTTTGTCGTAAAAAAGGGAACAAAAATATGTGCTACGGCATCGGGTGCAATCCCAGCGCCTGTGTCATGAATGGTCATTTCAAGATGGCGCAAGCCCGTATTACCGACATACAAACCACTCAGTGCAGACGTATAGCCAACCGTGATTGTAATGACTTTACTTTCGCTTGAGCGAATAGCATCTGCCGCATTGGCAACAAGATTCAGTACGACTTGTTCCAGCATCGTTGCATCAGCAGAAAGGGAAATCGGCTCTTCGGGTTGCATGGGCAAGCGGATTTGCAAGGTAGCTTCGTCGGCTTTTTCGCCTAATCGCTCGCGTAAGGTTTGCAAACACAGTGGTCGAAGATGCTCGAGGAATTCTTGTACGTGCAAAGTTTGTTTTTGTGGTTGAGGAAGTCGTGTTACAGAACGGTAATTTTCAATAAAACCTGTTAGTCCTGTACTGCGCCGAGCAATGGTTTTTACTGCAAGCAGAGCATCCTGTAAGTCTTCGTAGATATCTTCTGTGTTTGCATGATGACTCGAAATATTCTGATTCTCCGCATGATCATTTTCTACTTCATGATCATTTTCTACTTTTTGCATCCGTTCTTGTACCGATTCTAGCAAAGCACCGGCTGTCTGCGCAAGGGAAGAAATCGGTGCAAGGGAATTCATAATCTCATGCGTGAGAATACGCGACAGATGATGCCATGACTCCAACTCTTTCGCATCGAGAGCATTGCTCGCTTCATGCAACAGCAACAGAATAATTTCGCGTCCTTGCTTGTAGTAGGAAGATTTTTGTACAATAAGTTGACGCGTACTTGACGAGGGTGCTGTATCGCTCGAAGCAAGACGAATCAAGGTCGAACTGCCAATTGCAAGCGTATCGCTTGTGCGGGCAAGTTCTGCATGGAGTTTCTGCAAATCCCGAAAGGTCTGCATGGGGGGAAGCTGAGTACCATTCAATGAGCGTAGAAGACGTTCTGCAGGAGGACTGCACCATAAGATATTGCGCTCTTCGGTTGTATCAATCGCAATAATACCAATGTTGATACTTCGCAGAACTTCTTGCAGTGTATAGTAATGCTCTTCGTGTTCCCAGCGGATAGCTTGAAGAGTATTGCGTACATCATCCATTGCCGAGCGAATCCCCGTAAAGAGCTTTCCTTCGGGCAATCGCATCGGCATTTGCTGAAAATCATGATACTTAAGTGCCTCGATAAATTGTCCCACCGACAGCACAGACTTCTCGGCAAATCGTATCGCCGATATCACTGCAACGATAGTCGCTCCAACAAGCATGAATGATGTAGCATACCATGTTTGTTGCCAACTGATGTATGCACATCCTGCCAGCAAAAAACCCAGTACAATATATAAGCCAAGCGTGAGTCGAAACATGATGCTGTGACGAGACCAATGATACTTTGTATATCTCTTGAATTACTAACATTAATTGTACTACGTACAAAAGATGATACCGCAAGATATACAAGAATCTTTGTGTATTTTTCGTAAGCATTGTTTTCGTTGTCATCTTCACCTCTGTCTTTCGCATCGCTATGACATTTACGACTTCTTCTTCGCGCTTCTTTCTTCATCGCTACCTCCCCTTCGTTGTTATCGTATGTAGTGTAGTATGTGCATTCACACAACCTGCAATAGCATTACCACAATTCTCGCTCATGACGGGTAATCGCTGTATCAATTGCCATATCAATGCACAGGGCGCAGGACTTCGTAATGAACTTGGCTGGTATTCGAGTCATGATGTGGGGTTAATCGAACCGCGTAAAGTCGGTTTGGGTAGTTTGTACGATGCTGACAAAGGGAATTCATTTTTTGAAGATAAGCTCTTCTTCGGTATGGATTTGCGAGCACAAATGGCGCGTAGCCATCTCTCTGCCGATGCTGAACGCAAATTCTTCCCCATGCAATTTGCTCTCTATTCTGCCTACAAAGCAACCGACTGGCTGACGGCTGAATTCACATACTCAATGCGGGGACGCAATCGCTTTTACCCGGGACAACAACAGTTCATGGGTTCGCTCATTCTCCAGCCCATGCAGGAGTTACCCGCACTGCGCGTGGGGCATATTCAACCCAGTATCGGTATGCGCTATGATGACCATACGATGCTCACACGCACCATTGTAGGTAGTAGTCCGCTTATCCCACCAAATTATGCTGATTGGGGGGCAGAGCTATCGTATGAATCATTGAAATGGCTTACAGTGAATGCCGGTGTCTTTCGAGCAACCAATCTATCGGCAGTCGAATTCTCTGATGCACTCTCCGGTGGCTTTAGCGAGCCGCTCATCAGCAACCCCAATGCACTGAGTTTTACAGCGCGTGTAGTCTTATGGCAACGCTTTGCAGAGGATTATGTCAATACGTATCTCGGTGGATCTTTTTTCCGTAACCAAGATTTTTCGATTGCGCAAGGGTTCGTAGGTGCAGGCTTGACGGATCAAGTATCGGTTATGGCAGAGTATACAGCATCGGGCAAACGCGATCGGCAACAAACGCGCAACTTCTCCGTAGAGGTTATGTATCAAGTCATGCCCGGCTTGAATGTCTATGTTCGCGGCGAGCGCGGCACAACCTCAAATCTTGTAACAAATCGTTCTGCGAATACAATTGCACCGCAGGAGCAGTATATGAATCAAGGCGTGATTGGTGCGCAAGTCATGGTACTTCCGTTTGTTGAGGTGCGCCCCGAATACCGCATTCAAGATGCCGATTTGTATCGCTCGACTCGCTGGGCAATGCAATTACATATTTTTTACTAACAAACTTTACCCTCGTTTTACGAATTCCTCTTCTTCTCTATGCGTCTGCAATACAATGCTCCTGTTATCCTGACTCTTTCTTTGATTTCGACTGCTGTTGTTGCCAGCAATTCTTTCACCGGCAATGCACTGCAATATTGGTTTTCGTTTTCGCCGGGGAGTTGGTCAGACTGGGCGATGTATCCTCGTTTGATTTCGTATATCGCCGGTCATGCCGATTGGAATCATCTTTTGGGAAACTTCTCGCTTATTCTTCTGGTAGGTCCTTTACTCGAAGAAAAGTTCGGCTCACAAGATATGCTCATTATGATGGGTATTACAGGCGTGGTCAGTTCATTGTCGAGTATTCTACTTTTCAACGAAGGTGGCTTGGGGGCAAGCGGCATTGTCTTTATGTGTGTCTTATTGGCATCGTTCACCAATATCAAAGAGAAGCGTATACCACTGACTTTTATTCTTGTCTTTGCTCTATGGATTGGCAAAGAAATCATGAGCGGTATGCGCGCTGATAATGTATCGCAATTTGGTCATATCATCGGCGGTATTTGTGGGAGCTTGTTTGGTTTTTTGCATCGCTCGAATAAGGTGTCGACACCATCATCATCAATCCCAACGATGTAAATAATTATCTTATTTTCGTGGGCTTGTTGTGCTGTATGTCAATATACTTTATGAAACAATCCCTACCCGATAGCTGTATTAATCGTATATGTGTGTATCCTCATAGCATCTCTCTGTTGCTTGTGCGTAGAGTGTGGGTTTATACAGCACTCACTATTATTTTTTGTTTTGACTTTATCTCCCTGCTTTTTGCGACACCCTTACCTCTGCAAGGAACATCGACGGGCAATATCATTCGTCCTATACATTCCTCTTTTATCAAAGATTCGGTTGCAATATCGTGATATTGTTTTTCGTCGTATTCACTCAACCAACAGTGACTTATCGCAGAATACTCCCATTTGCTTTTTACATGATCGTACCGGTTTTATGTGGATCGGCACACAAAATGGTCTGAATCGTTTTGATGGTACTTCTTTTAAAGTTTTTCATAAAAAAGCCGGCAATAATCAAGCATTACTTGATGATTGGATTATCGGTTTACATCAAGACGGTGCAGGGCGATTATGGGTGATGAACCAACAAGGTATCTCATTATATCATCCTCACAATCATTCCTTCCGCAACTACATCAATCAATCCCTTTCTCCTATAAGCTCTGCTCCATCATTTTCTCGATATACGGGCGGTATCGCAGTCGATGCTTGTAATGATATTGATGGCAACCCTTGGTTTGCAACTGAGCAGGGCGTGAATATTTTCAATCCCAAAGACAGTTCGTTTATCATGATTGAAGATGAACAACGCGAACGCTCAAAACCTCAATCTTATGGCTGGCTTGCTCATAAAACAACGCGAACACTTGCGCGCGACAGTAGTGGTACGATGTGGATAGGCACAGTTCGTGGTCTGCACAAATCTCTTCCTCGTAGCCAATCGATACAAACGGTATCTCTCGTACCGGATTCTGCTTCCAACATTTTTGATATTCATGTTGCCGATGATGGCATTGTCTGGGTAGCAGGTAGCACCGGTGTGTATCGTCTTGCTCAGGGTTCTCAAACCTTTATTAACATTTTTGATTATCTGCCTCTTCCTTTTCGTTCGAACAATACATGCAGAATGATACAAAGTGACAAATCCGGTCATGTGTGGGTATTGCTTCAACGTGGTGCTATGATGATTGACAAGCATACATTGCAATGTACCCTTTGATATCCGATCCTCTCAATGTTCAAAGTGACGAAAACATCATGTCAACCTTGATTACAGACCGCCACGGTGATGTTTGGTTCGGCTCTTACAACGGACTTGTACTATGGCAATCAAAGACAAATACAGCACAAAGAATGACAAGTGAGCAGAATGATCATGAAACCATCGCTTCAAATTATGTTCGAAGTTTATACGAAGACCGCGAGGGCAATGTCTGGGTGGGTTCTAATACGGGTGGTATCTCCTTGTGTACCGAACGGAGGAATCGATTTCGGGTTGTCCGAAGCAAACCCGGCAACCCCCAAACCCTTACTCACCCCAGTGTTCGTGCTTTTTGCGAAGATCGATCCGGCATGATCTGGATCGGGACAGAATTTGGTGTGAGTTTGTTTGATCCATCGCGTGGATATGTGGTAAAGCAAATTACCAGTGCCGATCTGCCACGTGCCAATGCCGGCAGCTTTTCTGTTTGGGCAATTGCTCAAACAGAAGACGAACACTTGTGGTTTGGCTCTCTGCATTTTTTAGTGGAAGCCGACAAAACGGGGAAACCTATTCGTATCTATACAGCAAATGCTGACGACCCCAATGCTCTCACCTTAGGTCGTGTGCGGAGTCTCATGCCCGCACCCAATGGTGATTTGTGGGTCGCGACCGGCAACTTCGATGCTCGTGGCACCAACACTGCGCAGTTTGGAGGGTTAAATTGCTTACATCGTTCAACCGGTAAATTTACGCGACACTGGACCAATGTTTACAATTCCATTCTTCCCACGGACTACATCGTTCGTGTTGCTGTTCGTGACAATAGCAAGCCCCACCAAAACAGTTTTTGGGTGGGGGCACAAAATGGTGTGCATCGTTTTCATCCGGATTCAGGTATTATAGCATCGTATCGCCATGATCCGAATAATCCTCGATCTCTTTCTTCCAATTTGGTGACTTGTCTCTTGCGTACAAGCAATGGAACTGTTTGGATTGGCACATCAACAGGGCTCAATCTCTTTCATGAAAAAGAAGAGTATTTCACACGGATCAGTATTGAAGACGGGCTGCCTGATGACTTTATTTATGGCATTGCGGAGGATTCGCAAGGTCGCCTTTGGTGTAGTACCAATCGTGGGCTTTTTTGTTATAATCCGACAACAAAACAAGTACGACAGTTTACGCCCGGCGACGGTATTCAAGAGTATGAATTTAATGCCGGAGCATATTATAAAAGCCGTCAGGGTATATTGTACTTCGGGGGAATTGCAGGCATTAATTACTTTCAACCTGAGTCCGTTTTAGAATTTAAGGAATATCCTCGTGTTTTTCTCACAGGGATTCAAGTCAACAACCAACCATTCTTTTTTGACCAACCCCTTTATCAACTCCAAGAAATCACTCTCTCTCATCAACAAAATTTCATCAATATCGAATTTGCTTCGTTGATGTATAGCTCTTCCGAAAATGTCCGTTATTCCTATTTTCTCGAGGGTTTTGACAAAGAATGGCATACCGTTGGCACTCGTGATGCTCGTTCAGCATTCTATACAGGACTACCACACGGATCATATACTTTTCGTATCCGAGCTACAGGGAATGACGGGGTATGGAGCGACACATTTACAACACTCAGGGTCATTGTTCTCCCTCCATGGTGGCAAACAATATGGGCAAAAGGTGCTTATATACTTTTGTCTCTCGGCGCAGGTATTGGTTTCATCCAATATCGTGAAACACGCCTTCGACATGAAAAACGTGCTTTGCAAATTGCTGTAGAAGAACGTACCACTGCTTTAGAGGAACAAAAACAATTATTGGAGCAACAGAATAATGCTGTGGCACAAAAGAATGTTGAACTCCAAAAGAAAAACGAACAACTGAAAAGTTTACATCATGAGAAAAACGGGATGCTTGCAGTTGTTGCCCATGATTTAAAAAATCCTTTAACCGCTATTTTGCTCAGCGCAGAATCCATTGCTGTACGCACTCAAAACAATGGTGACGAGCGTATCTACAATGCCGCCAAACGTATCGAAGATTCTGCCGAGCGCACGGTAAGTATTATCACCAAAATTCTTGATATCAATGCTTTAGAAACCGGTGCGATGAGCATGATCTATGAGCAGTACAATATCAGCGAACACCTTCGTGCGCTTTTGCATGACTACACTGATCGTGCAAAGCGCAAGAATATCTCTCTTCAGACTACGCTACCCGACGAGGACATGCTTTTTGCGTGCGACAAAGTTGGCATTCTCCAAATCGCCGACAACCTTATTTCCAATGCCATCAAGTACACGGAAGAGCATCACAGCGTTTTTGTATCATGCCTCACCGAATTTCGTGAAGGCAAACATTATCTTGTTTTGACCATCCAAGACGAAGGTCCCGGCATCAGCGATGCCGATCAAGCACAAATGTTTCAAAAGTTTCGGCGACTTTCTGCTCAACCGACAGCAGGCGAAAGCACTACGGGGCTTGGTCTTTCAATTGTGAAAAGTTTCCTCGATGCAATGGATGGCACCATCCACTGTCACTCAGAATTGGGCAAAGGAACACGCTTTGTTGTTGAAATACCGGAGCACACAACAGAGAGTGTTTCGTCATCGTGATTCCATGAAAAAATGTAATTTCCCTCATCGCAATTCTACAGATCATAGTCCCGTTTTACAAGTGCAATGTTCTTCTGTACATCTCTTGTTACTCTCACCGTATTTTATCGCTGACCATGATTGGTGCATATCTGATTAGCATAACGAACTTCGTTCGTGCAAACCGTTCATTGTCGGCATTTATGATAATGTTGACCCTGCTTGGTCTTGGCGATATGCTCTGCATGGAATTGTCCCACTGGGATTGGTTTGTTGCTACGCTGCGTCCTATCTCTGCTCTGTTTGCACCGTTTTCAACAGATTTAAGTTTTGCTCCTGAAGTCTGGCTTAGCATTCTTGCACTGGTCCTTGGTACATTGATCGTAACTATTACCATTGCTGCCCAAGCCGTTCCGCGCTTGATCGATCTTTTTATGGATGACTGGATGAGTCTGTTTTATGCATGGTTTTTGATCTTCTGTGCTGCTCATGCAATTTTCTTGAATAAGATTCCTACAGAGCGTGTTTCCAGCGTGATCTACAATAATTTTGTTCTCATGCCGATTTCGATTTTGGCGGCATTTCCATACATCTACTATGTTTTGGGGCGCACAAAACCTGCAACGATTATTGCCGTGATTGTCCGCGACAATCTTCGTTTGATTGAATTTCTTACAAAACCATCTACTCATCATTGGTTGCAATTCAGTGGTCGTATCGAGCGCAAACAACTTGAGCTTTTAGAATAAGTCAATCAGCTTGATGGTGTATCGCACTTGGTTTCATTCAAAGAAGCTAAAGCGCAGATTATCATGAAAATGACCGAGTTGATGACGACCTTTCTCAAAATGAAAAACGATCTGCCTTCCGAGATTTTCACGATTACACAAACCGTTCGCTCTGATATTGCTTTTCAAACTTTAGGTTTAGCGCAATTCACGGAGTTGGAAGAAACGAAAACATTTTACGAACAAAAGTGTTTTCGTGTCCTTGCCGATATCTACAATGGCTTGTTGCAAGACAGTGCTTTCGACCTAGCTTCGATGTGCGGCTCCGAGATGCGCAATATTGGTCGTGCCGCCATTACAACCGAGCAAACACCTGTGCTCAATATGATGCTCATGCGCTTCAACACTATGATGCGCTTTGCTATCAAACATGCTGTTGCCAATGATGAAGCACGCAATCTCTACAATCTTGCGTACCACTATCGCACGTTCATCGAAGATCTTGCTCGTGCAAACAAGGTCGATACCCTCAAGCAAGCAATCTTCTATCAGCGATTCTATGGCAGTGAAATGTTCCGCCACAGCAAAGCACACCCGCCACTCTATTTCATCAATGATGTGTTTACAGCAGAGATGAAACGTATTCTTATTCTCATCAACGAACTTGGCTGGGATTTAGCAATTCAACGTCATGTCTTGTTAGAGTTATTGGAAATGGATAATCCGGGCGGACTTGGCTCGGAAGAAAAAACATTTCATGCGGGCGTACGTACTCTGCAGAGCGGTTTAGCATTGTTTTATTTGGAACGTGATGTACAACCGCTGGTTGATTTGATCGTTGCAGATATTGCTCAGGAGTTGAAAGGTTATGACATGCAAAAATCAAACAAAATCATCGGCGATATTTGCAATCGACTCGACATGGCACGCCCAACTTTTTGGGAAGATACCGACCGAGGTAATGTGAACATTTATTTCTCGCCTTACAAACAGCATATTCCGCGCTTCCGTGAATTGCTCAATGACTCCCTGCGCCCCGCCATTCCTGATGATTTGTAAGTGATGGTATTCAACCATAATTGACTCCTAAAATCTATGATATTCTTCGTTCGCATACTCTGTGCTCTTTGTGGTGTTGTGCTCTTCAGTTGTTCATCGTCACGTAATGCAGAGCGCGAGCTCTCTAGTCTGTCGATACCATTATATCGCGTACCGGAGCAGGTACAATCACTGTCGATACCTTATCCGATTATTCTTCTGCATGGCTTGGGTCAAAAAGCTCATGTATGGGATGCCACAACGAACCCCAGCGCCATCAAGTATTACGAACAGGATCTTGGCTTGCGGTATGGGGGTCTTTTGCACACCACGCGCGGACAAGCACTTCTTGATATGCCACCGAATAAAACTGCTTACCCTCAAGCAGATTTTTTTACAGTACAATTCAGTTATTCTGCCGACTCGGTCGGTGCATGGAAAAATGAACTCTATCAGTATGTGCAACTTGTGCGGCAGCGTACAGGTGCCGACAAAGTCATTCTCATTGGATACAGCATGGGTGGTTTGGCGGCACGCTATTATGCGGTTGCCACGCAACCGAACCATCATGTGCAGCGATTGATTACCATCGGTACACCGCATCTTGGTTCACCGTATGCTCGCGTGTACAAATGGAAAACAGCGATTACCTCAGCATTAGCAGACAACCCAAACTTCGCTTCTAAATTTTTGTTAGAACAGGGAAAATCACTTTTTGAATCTGCTGAAAAGGGTGTCCCTGCCGATGCACCCGCAGTTCGTGATTTACTGCGCCCTGAAGATGGTGGTGATTTTTTGAACCGTTTAGGTTGGGCACAGCATCCGGGGGATATCGAATACATCAGCGTCGTTGGTAAAGTTGAAATGCTCAATGAATTATCTCAGCTTTCATCTTCTGCGACAAAAGAACTTCTGCGTCGACTCCTTGGCGTGATTGGCTTTGGCGCAGAGTCGCTTTTTGAAGGCGGCGACGGTGTCGTGAGCGAGCGAAGCCAAACACTCAATGAGATTCCTTGGTTCAAGAATGATGCCTCACGGCGGCGTATTGCGCGGGTTGTACCGATTCCTTCGGTACATGAAGATCATCTTCGCTTCAGCAACGAAATTCAACGAATTACTCTTGAAGACAAAACCGAACTGCGCGGTATGGAGTTTTACCGCAATGAGATGTCACCACTGGTTGTAGCAGAATTCACGGATAATCTTCCTGCTTCGCAATTACGAGGAGAAATGCGCTTTCGTTTGGAAGGTTCGCAAGAACAGACCGTTTCGATTACCCCTGCTATGATACGTGTAGCGCGAGGAGCAGGTGGCTCGGTAGTGTATCATACGGCGGTTGAATTTCCCCGCACTCTTGATTGGTCGCGCTCCGGTGAAGTACAACTACGTATCACCAATTCTTTTGGTAATACTCTCGATATTACTCGTGCATGGCGTGGTGCGCAACGTTAGTAAGTACCATTGGCTGGTATCGCCAAGGTACAATTCTTTTGCTCTCTTTTTTGCTCTTGTCGTTGTTGAGGATATTTTTTTCTTGCACAATGTCTTTTACTCACGTATATTCGTAGCTCTTTGATAATGATTTCGGGCGTGTAGCTCAGCTGGTCCAGAGCGCCTGCCTTACAAGCAGGATG
>DHLT01000036.1:0-273 GCA_002405405.1 Ignavibacteria bacterium UBA4661
TCTTTCCTCCTTTCTTACACCTTTGATCTTACGTGTGCATGGCGTTCCCGATACGGAATACTTCGTTGCTCCGGAACATATTTTACGAGCATTACCTTTACCTGCTTCATCATTGCGTGTGCATATTGTTTCAGCATTGCGCCAACAGAAAGAACCGATTATCACAGCGAACGCAGTACAATGGCTTGAGGAGGCAATGATAAAACTTGCCGGGCAAGTAGAATCCTATCCGCAGGGCAAACAAGAAATTTTCGGTGCGCATCTCACCGATTC
>DHLT01000036.1:393-3524 GCA_002405405.1 Ignavibacteria bacterium UBA4661
GCTGATGCGCATTGGTACAATCTTTTACGTCCGATTGTTTTACAGGAAAATCCCACACGTGCATGGAATACTCTCATGCAAACTATGCCTGCATCGATAAGTATGGAAGCTCTGCTTGCCGACACCGAGCGTACAGCGCAATTATTGTGGGGTAATCTCAAAACCATGCTCGCACAGCGTAAGACAAATGACTCTCTGCCTTTGACAACCACGCAAATGCCCCTTCTTCATGAGGCGAATAATGCACTGCATATATCACCACCGACATCGGGCATATCTGTAGCACCGACACGCGGTCAAGATATGCCTATGACAGGTGTTTTTATTGAGCAGTTACAAGCGCTCCGTATGATGTTGATGGATGAACTATCAATGCAAAGCCAAGCGCGTGTAGGACAAATTTCTAAATCTGCCGAAGCGATGATTGCTCATGCCATGCAAACAAACACACTGTATTCGGCAGAGATTGCTACTGAGCAGTTACTCCAACATTTCTTAGGGCAACAAGTCAATAATGCATTTGTCATGGAGCATGGAGGTACTCTGCAATATTCACTGTTTTTACCCAACCTTTTTGGTGGTACATCAGCACACAAACATTCTTCTGAAAATAATCAAGAAGGTGCTATCGCGGCTTTGGTGGAAATTGATGTTGATGATCCTCGACATCCGGCGCGCTCCTCCGCTGTAAATTTTCGTGTGCATACGGATATGAGTGCGCTGGGTAAAATTTCAGTACAAGGTATTGCCTATCAATCATCCTTGATGCTGACAATCTATGTGGCAGAACCCTCGATGCTGTCTTTTGTATCGGAACATCATCTTGCGCTTGCTGATATTCTCCGCAATGCAGGCTACACCGTCAGTAATATCGCTGTTCGACTCATGGAGGGCGAAACCTTTGCACCACGCACGGCACCACGCTTGCAAACAACACTCAACAAAAAAGTATGAGCCAAGAGATGGCTCGCCTAGTGCGCTTCCGCCCAATTCACACCGGTACCTATTTCAACGATAACAGGAATGTTACCCAGTTGAAATGCTGATTCCATGCACGATTTTACCAGCGGTGGCAGGATGTTGCGTTCAGCAGGGTGCATTTCCAAGACGAGTTCATCATGAATTTGCAAGAGCATTTTTGAGCGAAGTTTTTGTTCGTGCATTGCTTTGTGGAGAGCAATCATAGCGAGCTTCATCATGTCGGCGCCAGGGGCTTGTATCGGCATATTGATAACAGCGCGCTCGGTTGCTGTGCGAATCTGGCGGTTACTGCTATTGATGTCGGAATAGTACCGTTTACGTCCTAACAGGGATTCTACATAGCCATGCTCTCGTGCCGAACGAATAGTTGTTTCAATGTATTCTTTAATACGCGGATATTTACCGAAGTAATCATCGATAATTGCTTTGGCTTCATTGCGACTGATTTTTAATTGCTGTGCTAGTCCAAAAGATCCTTGACCGTACATCACGCCAAAGTTGACAGTCTTTGCAATACGCCGCTGCTCACGGTTCACAGCATGAACATCTACGCCGAAGAGTGTTGAAGCCGTTGCCGCGTGCACATCAATATTGTGTAAAAATGCATTCGTAAGCGTTTCATCTTTGCAGATATGTGCCATGATACGCAGTTCGATTTGCGAGTAATCTGCCGAAAGTAAGAGCATATCGCGTTCGGTGCGCGTATCGGCAATGAATGCTTTACGAATCTCCATGCCAAGAGCAGTGCGAATCGGAATATTTTGAAGATTCGGATCGGTGGAAGAAAGTCGTCCGGTTGATGTAACCGTTTGATTATACGTGGTGTGGATGCGTCCTGTATATGGGTTAATAAGCTTGGGCAATGCTTCGATGTAGGTGGATTGCAATTTTTGAAGCTGACGATACTCTACCATGAGCGATGCAATCGGATAGGATTCAGCAAGTTCTTCTAATACCGATTGGTCAGTGCTATATCCTGTTTTTGTTTTTTTGAGTGGAGGGATTTGCATCTTATCAAAAAGAATCTCGCCAAGCTGTTTGGGTGAATCAGGATTGAATTCTACACCTGCTTCACGATGAATGTCGGAGCGAAGCTGGGCAGTTTGCTCTTCGATCATCGTTGAGAGTGAACGTAGAGCTGATGTGTCGATGCGAATACCATTATACTCCATTTCTGTCAGCACAGCGCTCACCGGAAACTCGATAGTATGGGCAATCTTTTTGTCATCATTCTTTGCAAGGTGGGGGGCAAGAGCATGAGCAAGTTTGATGGTAATATCGGCATCTTCGGCAGCGTATTCTGCCACGCGCGCCGGCTCAATGTCGCGCATCGAGCGTTGTTCTTTTTTCTTATCGCCAATAAGCGTTGTAATGGAAATAGGTTCATACTGCAACCATTTCCGTGCAAGGGCATCCATGTTATGCGCAGAAGCACTTTCGAGGACATAGCTTGCGAGCATCGTATCAAAGCCAATCGGCGTAATCGTGATGCCATATTTTCGCAATACAAGAGCATCGTATTTCAGATTCTGACCGCACTTTGGTATGTGCGTATCTTCGAGAATAGCTTTGAGTTTGTCGAAGACAGCCGTTCCGCGAAGTTGTTGCCATGGTGCGGTATGATGTGAGTGTGTGATCGTATCTGATGGTTCTGCTGATGTTGTCGGCATGCTGTTAGATGGTGCTTCTATCATAGCAGAAAACATGTCTTGTTGTCCGTTGGGCTTGATGAGCAGTTCGGTATTGCTTGTGCGGTCCGATGCTTGTACAAGAGGTGGTGCAATATCAAAGATGCCCATTTGATGCGGTTCTTCGTTATGATGATATATGATAGCATCGGGATGATATTCCACCAAAAGAACATCAGCAGGAATATAGTACGCAACCGACTCTTCTACTGCAAAAGAGACACCAACAAGTTCGGCGGTCATGGGTGCGAGGGATGCGGTTTCAGTATCAAAACAAAAGAGAGCATCTTCACCATGATTGATTTTTTCTGTTAGGCGAGCATGAGCAGAGCGTAGGGCTTCAAGTGCTAATACTTCGGTATGACAAAAATGATATGTATGAGGAATATCTGCTAAACGTTTGACTGGTACATCTTGTGGGGCAATAGATGCCTCATCAGGTACCCAATCACTGTGTGGGGC